>SOJN01000019.1 GCA_004376575.1 candidate division TA06 bacterium
GCTCCGAAGCCAATCCACCGCCCAGCGGCATTGACGAAAGTGCCACCTTTACGGCTTTGTGCAGAGTGTCCCGCCGGCTAGGCTGTGGTAGGTCAGGTAGGCTGGGCTTGTCGTTGCCCGAATTCTTCATCTCGGACCATCCAAGATTGGGGACGATTGCCTAAGCTATTGACGACGATTCTATGTTGCGCACGGATTATGGTGAACATGGAGGTGCTAGTCAAGAGAGATCGGTCACGACACGAGTTACCTTCCTCTGAATGTGTCCGAACAGCGTCCATCTGTTTCTCCAGCTCGCCGGTGAGACTCAGGCCCGGTAACCCCATAGCCTCTCGAAGGTGCTGCTGAGACAGGTGGGAGTATCTCATAGCTATCTTGGTGATTGTGTGCCACAATTATATCTGTACCGACCCTTCCCCCAAAGGGAGGGTCACCCAGTTTCGCTTCTCCTTGGCGCATCAAACTTACAGGTTATGTCGCCGATAACAGTTTTCCGAAATGATCGGTACGCTCCATTCAATCGAAGTCTGCCTTTGAAGTCTTGTGCGCTGACATCGCCCCCAATCACGCCTTTCGCTCCCTGAAGAATCCACAGAACACCATAGCCATTTGCGTTCAGGAAACTGGTGAAGTCACCTCTCCTCACCAACAGAGTGTTTACATCTGAGGCCCTCCCAGTGGGATCTATTACGACGATTTCACCTCTGGGATTTGAGTACTCTCCATCATTCTCAGTTGCCCTGAGCTTCATGCTGTCAATCAGCGATTTTGACGGCAACAACAGCTGGACAGAGTCGTTCCTCTCCAAATACTCCTCGTCGGTCGCCAAGATTGGTTTCGGAATTCTATCATAATCTCCCTTAGTCCAGCCCTCATGACCATAGTGTGGGGTGTTGCGATACAGAAATGGTCTCGCCCAGGGGTATTCTCGGAGGAACACCACGCTTGCTGAGAACTGCTGTGATTCAGGCATCCTCGTTTCCCAGAAATCCTGCGTTTTGGCCCAGTCAAACACATTCTTGAGGTGCGCTTTCTTGATAACGTAGCTATTCAGCGTATACCACAGATCTCTTCGGGGGATTTCGTATAGGTCGTATTCTGGAGGCATATCTTCCTGCCATTTGACAGCAGTCTTGAGCACCAACCACTCCCTCCCTTCTTCATCCGTGACCTGAATCAGCTGCTTCGGGTCTGGCAGGTCGGCAGTCGCCTTGATCCATTCAGCGTCCTCGGTCCTTGATTCCCATGCGTCATAGACGACAGGGTTCCACCAGTGATGGGTCTCGTTGTCTTCACTCACGGGTTGTGTGCTGGGCAGGTAAGATGGGTCAATGTTACGGATACCGAGTTGCCAGGGCCCTTCGAAAATGCTTGCCTTGTCCTTGAACTTGTCCTCCCTGAATTCGAAGTGGTCTGATACTCTAGCCATGAATTCGTGGTACGCTATCCACTGGTATTTTTCGCTCATAGGTCCGAGCCCATAGGCCTTCCCGAATGTTCTGTCATGTGAGATGGATCTGTCGAAATTGGCAAACAGATCGGGGGTCCATCCCAGTTCCGTAACTCGTTGGAAGATCCAGCGTTTCGCTAGCGAGAAATCAAACCGGTACTCATCATAAATGGGTTTCTTTTCGAACGGCGCCACGATCTGAGTGTATACGACGAGTTGATCCTTTGTCAGGGTTTTTTCAAACGCCGACCTTGCTTCTTCTAAAGGTTCTTCTATTCCCTCTTTGGCAATATCCCCGGGCATGCTCTCGATAGGCGCGTCCTCTATACGCGCAAGGATCTGAGCAAGGCTAGACAATTTGTGGAAGCTTTCCCAAGGTCGTTTCTGCTGCTCCGTGAGATCTTGTAGAAAAGCCTCGTATTGCTCCTTCATCGACGGCTTCCGTGGTTCTCCCAGTTTCCTTGACGAAAAGTATTCAAGATGGGGAGCGATGATGTATCGATTGAAGTCGCCGTCGCTCATAATCGAGTATTTCAGGTAACCATACCCGTCGTCTGAGTATTTCTCCTCCAGCTCCTCCTGTGTAGGGACTTCTTTGACCCAGTCGCTCATATAGGGAGGTTTGATTTTGCTTCTGTCGATCTTCATGTCGACTCCACGATGAATGGCCACCTCAATGACCCCGCGTGCATAATCCCGCAGCAATATATGCGTGGGTTGCACCTCGCCCACGAAGATATTGTCGTAGATGTATTGAGTGAGTTCCTTCAGCCCTTTGCCATCTCGATTCCTTAGTGAAACGCCATAGGCAGTAGCATATAGCCTTTCCAAGACGTAAGGATCGTTCACGTCCTTGAGCTGATGTAGGAGGTGTCGCATCAGATGTAACCTGCCGGTATATAAACGAACGAGTGCTTTTGTTGTTGTATCGCGAAGGCGTCTGTTCGATGAGGCCAAGAACCAAGCGACCGTAAGACCGCACAGTTCCATTGGCTCATCAGAGATGTGAGCCCTTTCAACATCATAACCTGCCCATTCTAGAAGACGATCTACCCCCTTTCTTTCCCCGTATTGATAGTGAAGAAATGTCGACCACCACCTATCGCGTTCTGGAGGACTGAACTTCATCAAATGTGCGTGTAAGAAATCCGCGTTCAGCGGGTGTTCAGGAACACAAGCCACAGTCAGGAAGATGTCCAAAAGTCTATCATGTAGGTGGTCGTGTCTGATAATGTATTTGTTTATGAGTCCAATGACGGTTTTCTCCTTGATGAATTTGCAATTGCCCGTTCCATCAATGCTTAGGTCTCGCCAG
This sequence comes from candidate division TA06 bacterium, assembly GCA_004376575.1. NCBI lineage: Bacteria > candidate division TA06 bacterium. Next base: position 2,766 of record SOJN01000019.1, read on the forward strand.
AGAAGGCTCTGAAGAAATGCTTCCAAGGCTTGGTATGATCTAGTGAATTCTACTGGTGTGATTTGGAGAAGCTCAACACCCCTCAGTCTCTGAGGTATTTGGATTGATAGGGCCTCAACTAGCCCACGATTCTCCGGTTTTCGGATCATCTTGCCCAACTTCGAGCTCTTGCTGAAGCACCGATCTGGGTTCCTCTTGTCGAGATGATTGTTCAGGAGATAGCGAACAATCAGATGATCACTGAACCTGTTATATGGGAACCTGTAGGCATAACTGTGGACTATCCCTTTTCTATTGTATCTGGGGACTTTGGTGACCAGCCAGTGGTGCTTCATACCTTCTAGGATCGGTCTGGAGTGACCCGGAACTACATTCTCGACGATCTCCAATAGTCTCCTTTGAGCAAGCCTATCAACGCTTTTTTCGCCCATCGATTCTGCAATCCTCTTAACGATCAGGTCCCAAAACAGATGACCAGCTTCGCCTCGTCTGCTCCTTGGTAGTCCAATCTCCCTGTAGATTTGACCACCCATCTTCTTGACATAGCGTTCGAAGAGCTTGGTTCCCCATAGTGCGCCTCTCGGCAAGCTTTCCTCACCCTCGTATGTTTGACAGAAGATTTTCAGAAAGAGGGGATTCTGAAACTCTGGCATAAGAAGCGGAATCTCCGGGAGACTTATCTTGAATTCCTTGAAGAACTTGGTTATGGCTTCCCATTCCTTGAACTCAAATCCGCGGTGCACTGTCGCTATGAAGAATTCGATCTGGGCCGGCGTGAGCACAGACTTCTCGTGGCCGGTTCTTATGCTGATTGCGAGTCCAATGTAGGGATGTTCTTTTATGTCCTTGATCATTCTTGTCATGTGTTTCTTCCAGACAGTAGTCCCTTGACCCTCGTTCAAAGCATCGATAAGAATGAGAAATCTTGAGTTGGACAGTCTGCCCGCATCATTGAGCGCACTCAGCAGTTGCGCCTTGCTTTGGGTCGGACAACTAATCATATGCGCAATCTGAGACCATGGTGATGAGTTTCTGAATTGTTCGCCCAGGAACAAAAAAGTGGGAAGTCCCTGTTTGATGCGGTGGTGGGCTAAATCACAGAAAAGGTGAGTCTTTCCTGTGCCTGCGACTCCACTGAGAAGAAGAAAAGGATTGTTCGCGAGTTGCGACTCTGTGTTTCCGGCTTGTTCAACCAGCGTCCGCAGATTCTCTGCAAGCTCGTATAGATAGTGTGTCTCAAATCCAAAGCTCTCTCGAGCGCTCTGTTCTCCTGATTTCAGCTTGGCCTTGCTCAGAACGCCCATACATTCCAGTGAATTTCCCTCCGCCGTTTTCGAAAGTCTTGCGATCTCGTCGAAGTCAATCGGTGCCATCTTTGTGGAGTCAAGTGCCCCAAGTGTGGGAAGGAGCTTGTTGAGAGTTTCCTCTATTCTTGAGTAAGCTTCCTGAGCTGTGGTAACCGCTTTCTCGGATCTGCAATGAGAGTACCCTCTTCTGATTCTGCCTTGCAAGCTCTTCATTCTATCGAAGAATGGTCTTGTTCTACCTAGGCCGTCGAATACCTGCGCGATGGGCAATTCGATGTTCAACTCAGGTGTGTACCGAGCATCAGCCAGGGATTTGGCCTTCTCCAAAGCTTTTCTTTGACACTCTAGCAGGTCCAGTTCACTATCCTTCCATATTCTTTTGACTCCCCGATGTGTGATATGTTGTCGGACCTAGGTGTCCGATTCATGACATTTCTTAAGTTTCGTGATCAACTCCATGAACTCGTGCAGTATTTCCAGTATGACTGGTTCGTACCCCTTGATGTTGCTTCTGTTCCTTTTGAACTCTGGCAGTGAGAGTAGTTCCTCCAAGGTGCTGGGTGGACTATCGAGCATCGACTCGATTGTCTTGTTGTATAGGACTGCGAAATTCGGAATTCTCTTGTCGTCAGCGATCACCCAGCGCAGTTTTCTCAGTACGCTACTGTAGTATTCCCTGGCCTCGTGCTCGGTCTGTGGTGTTTCCTTCCGCTTAGGTCTTACGCGTTCAAGGACAGTTCTGTGCTCCTTCGGGCTCAGACTGATTGTTTCTTGGGGAGGTATGTGGAAACCTTCCACTATTTCTGAATCCCTCCTCGTTTCGCTGATTGACTCAAGAATGTGGACTTATCCCGATATTGCAGAGCTACACCATGTTGCGCATGAAGTAGAGAATCCACGTGACAAAAAGCATTAGATTGATTGAGGATATCGCTACCATAGCCATGAAGTAGAAGAAACTACCACTGATCGCCGCTTGTGGTTTGGAGAATGGGATTCTTTCGACCAATGCATATTTCTCATCCATTACTAAGATACGCTCCCCGTATACCTTCTGCATGTATCGGTGTTTCCAAATCCCAAGTGTAAGGGCAAGGTTCAGGAACAAAAGAAGACCCAGAACGGCTATTCGAACACTAGGCTCTAGGTCCCTGCTGGAGTCGAAAATGACTGCGTAGGCTCCAGCATTTATTGCAGCTGCAACAGAGGGGATGCTCCAGATGGTCGGCGTCCAGTGTCTCCAAAGCGCATTACACTTCCTGTAGTGTTCTATTAAGAACTTCTTTTGGTAGTCATTCAATTCGCTGGTTTCCGGCAGGCAGACCGGATATCCCTTTTCCTTGGCAGATTGCTTCGGTGAAGTAGTCGCTTCTTCATTGGGCATCTTACTCCTCCTCCAAGACCTGATAAGTTCATCAATTATTCCCGGAAATCCAGTGATCTATGCCTATCGTGAACGCCGATTGTCGTGCAGAGGAGACTGCGCAGGAGTCATTCTAGTTACACCACGGGGAAGACTACCTATTATCAGCGTACCTTGGATCGAGGCCCAGTGACTTGTACACAACTATCTTCGATTCCGAGTCCAACAACAGAACATATGCACATTCATTGTCCTCTCTGAAGAGGAACAGATAGTAGAGCCGTGGTGATGTCTCAAAACCAGGTACCGGAGCCCCGCTCTTCCCTGGGATCTGAATGGCTTCAATCAGTTCTAACTCAAGAATATCCGTTTTCGATTCAAGGTGCCCCAAGGCGTCCAAGAAAGCTTTTTCTATCGAATATGAGAATACTGGCTCTTTTCCGATAAGCCATTCACAGAAGCTATCGAGCTCTTTCTTGATCGTCTTCCATTCGGTGAGAGTTTCGCGTATCTTCTTGTGCAGCGCTGGGATTGCGAAGAAGAGGACACTGGCAATTCCTAGCAGCTCGAGTGTAATGGTTGGCCAGTCTGCACCAATCCCATGATTAGTCTCCTTTATCCGATATTCTACTTCTCCCCCAGGGTAGGAGCAAAGGAGTTCCTGTAACCTCTTGATGACAATAGGCGTTTGCTCTGGCCAATCTACCCCGGTAGGTAGGTCTTCGTATGGAGTTAGAACGATCTTGACACTCATGATTACTGAATCCTCCCCGACATTGTAAGTTCACACTTTTCTACAGTTGTTGGCATCCGGCTACATTCCCCGAGGCAACACTAGCCTCTCTATTCTCTTGTCTCGTTGAAGCTTCCAGCCCGCGAGTTTATTGTGCCATATTTGTGCCATATTTGTGCCAACTTTGTGTCACAAGCAGTATAAGCAATGCAATCAGTGGAGACAATAGAATTCCCGACAGCAGCATCAATACACTGTAAACGCTTGGCTGGAAGCATGATGGTTATCGTATCAGTACGAACTTCCCTGTCCTCCGCCCCCACGGTGATTCAAAACGATAGAAGTAGACCCCTGAGCTCAATGTTGTTCTGCAGAGTATTTGATGAATCCCGGGTGACACTTTTCCTGATACTGGTCTATCGACCAGTCTACCTGCTACATCATAGATAGTGAGTGAGACCTTGCCCGATTCAGGAACCGTCAGACCAAAGGCCATGCGCCCGATTGCCGGATTGCAGTTTGCCCGTATACAGAAGCCCGGTCGGAGTGCTCTGTCTTCTTCTATACCCACCGGTTCGGGTTTGAACTGATAGATAGTGTGGTCATAATATGAACTGGCGCAATATATCTCCATCATGCCATCGGAGTTGCCATTTCCGACCGCAAAGTCCTCTAACGGGCCCGCATCGCCAATTGTGGTCTTCACCCAGGAGAAGCCGTCCCACTCAAACTGATAGATGCTATCTTCCCAGCTCGCAGCATAGACTTCCATATCACCGTCCCCATCGCCGTCTCCTACAGCTACCGCAGACATGAAGAATGTTCCTCCAGTCCCGACAGTCGTCCTGGCCCAATATGACCCGGCCCACTGGTACTGATAGACATTACCGCCACCACTGGCGACGTAGACTTCTGGCACGCCATCAGAGTCACCGTCTCCTATTGCGATATCACACTTTTCACTTCCCCCGGAATCCACGAGAGTCTCCTGCCAGGTAGTCCCATCCCAGGTGAATTGGTAAACACCCCTATCGTAGCTTGTTGCATAGACCTCTGTTTTGCCGTCTCCGTCAGCGTCTCCTATTGCAATCCCGGACATCCAACCCCCTCCGGAACCAACCTCCATGTACGTCCAGACTGTGTCTTCCCATTGATACTGATGGATACGCCCGTCAATGCTGAATGAGTAGACTTCGGTTTCGCCATCGGCGTCACCGTCTCCGATTGCTACTCCGTCCTTTGAATCTACAATTCCAACGATAGCAGTCTTTTCCCAAATCATTCCGTCCCACTTGAACTGGTATACGTTCGCAATCAGGTTTGCGCCGTATACCTCTATCTCGTCGTCTTCATTGCCATCACCTAAAGCGACTTCCTGCATATAGTGTGGGCCGGAGCCCAGCGTATCCTTTGACCACTCGGCGCCATTCCACTTGAATTGGTAGATATAATGGTCCCAGCTTGCGCCGTACACTTCTGTTTCCCAGTCCCCATCGCCATCACCGACAGCGACACTTACCACTGCAGTGTCCGCAACCCAGACAATTGTCCGTGTCCATGAACTCGGGGATGGAGATGCTGAATAGACAACGAAACATCTTTGCAGTGTATCTGAGCCAGAGTCACTGGCTACGACCAGGTCATAAGGCCCAGTCGAATCCCCGCTGAACTGGAAAGAACAGGTCAAATATGTTGGAAGGTGGACGGCCACCGAAGTCGCATTCACGTCAGGACATCCGGGTCTTCTCAGCTTCACCGATGATATGGATGGGGATTCGAAGTTGGCGCCATAGACGTGGGCTGTCACAGCCTGTTCATTGATTCCAGCATCCGGCCACAGATGCGAGACTCTGGGCGCCTGGGCACTCAAACGGACCGCAGCAAGGACCAAAACCAATATTGCGATTCCCTGTGCCTTGTTCATAGTCCCTCGTGTTCGAAACTGTCGTCTCACCGACGAATTCTCAGACCTTTGATCTGCGATCTCAGATCAGTTGTGCCAGATTTGTGCCAACTTTGTGTCAAAAACAGTAGCAACAGCATAAACCATGCGCACAGTGTAAGTCCAGAGAAGATTAACAACCGCATGACGTTACTTGAATCTCTTACCCGACAGTCGTTTCCGCAAATCGCCCGATTTAGAATTAGAAATCCGTTGCTCTATCCAAACTGAGCTACTGGCGCATAAGAACTTACAAGAACTCAGATATCGGCTTGTGCCATATTTGTGCCAAATTGATGTCAGTAATCATAGCAAACGACACAGCAAATGTAAACAGTGCAATTCTCTCCGACAGCCCGAAGACTCGCATGATCTGCCCCCGGAGGACAGAGGACGTCACTGGTACGCCCGCTCAGGACGAAAAATGCCTTGACAGCAGGGACGGATTCTTTCATCCTCAATGGGCTGGATGGGTCTCATGATTTCCAAAGAGGAAGACGACCTATGAATGACGTAAGGCTCGACACCCATGCGCACCTCACAGAAGACTGGGCGAAGAGGCACCCTGAAGGGGGGCGCTGACATTGCTGAGAGAAACAAGATTCTTTTTTGTGTTTGGAGTTTTGTTGTTCGGTCTTTTGAGACCCTGCCTCGCTGATATGATCGCCCCTGGCTATTCAAGTCATTCCATTGATTTCACTCCTCGATACGTTTTCATCGGCACTCATTACGGAGCAAATGTCTATGATAAGAAGGCTAAGAAGTGGGGTATCGTACCATTTGAGATATCCGAGAGAAAGGCAATCCTTGGAGGTTCTCCTGGTGTGCGAATCTTGGCAATCAAGGCTCACAAGAATGATGTGTGGTTCGGGACCTATCAGAAAGGTGCCTATAGATACAATCTGGAGTCAGGTGAACTGACTCACTACGAAGCATATCGTTCTGTGTACAATAGAAACACACGGGAATACGAGCAGGTTGGAAATTGTGAGTTGCTTGACAATACTGTTAGTTGCATCAGAGTGCACAAAGGCGACAATCTGTGGTTCACTTCGAATACCGGTCTTTCGGAGCTCAGTCAGAAGGGTTGGCGAAGTTTTCCCAGCAAGACGAGGAGTGTGGTCCCCACGTGCATGGATACGGATGAACATGGCCGTATCTGGGTAGGGAAGTCCGGTTTTTACCGTGCCTATTATGACGATGATCCCCCCGAGCAGGTTGTCGGCGGAGGCATAAGTGTCTTCGATGGCGAACGATGGGTCCACTACTATGCAAGTAACTACGATCTCCAAAACCCTGATGAGTCGCACATAGAGACAGATTTAATCAGCAATGATGTCGTCTGCATGGCAATGGATGATCACGAGGTTTGGATAGGTACGACCAGAGGTATAAGTGTATACGATCGCAAAACCCAAAAATGGAAGGACTACACGACAGAGAACTCAGGCATCAAGTCCAACAGGACTACTTCGATTGCGGTAGGACAAGATGCTATTTGGGTGGCTTCAGATTCTGGGATTTGTAGACACGATAAGACCAATGGCAGTTGGTTCAACTATGGAAGTGATGTATTGCCTTTTCCATATATCCGCTCTGTAGGGTATGACAAATACGGAAAGAGCGTGTGGGCAGTCACAGGTCTACATGCATATCACGATATCTATGTCTACAGATTTGACGGGTCCGAGTGGTCTGCTTTTCCTACAAGAAGGAGACTTTACCCCCGAGACGAGCAGGAATACCTCAGGCTGGGGAAGTTTCTGAAGGGAAGAAAGGCCAGGCGAGAGGCTAGGGCGGTTTTTGGTGAAATGACACTGAAGTATCCAGGCACCGAGGAGAGCATCGAGGCCGAGTACGAATGGCTGATAACTGGTGACACGGACATAGAAGACCTCCGAGATTTCCAGACAGCCCATTCTGGCACACCCTACGTCCCAAGGGTGCAGCTGAAGATTGCCGAACTCTATGCAGGACAACGTGACTACAAGAGAGCGATCGAAGAGTATCAGAGATTTATCGAGATGGTAGAGTATCGGGGATTCGTTGGCATGGTCAAGGCCCCTGGACAAGTGCGTCAGGCCAGGTCGCACATAGCAGACTACTACGGGATTTTGCGTGACTTCGAGAACGAAATACAAGTACGCAGGGATATGTATGATAAAGCTTCTGATGACAGAACTGCGATGGGTATCGCCAATAAAATTGGTGACGCCTACATGAACGGTCTGAAGGACTATAGGAAGGCTATAAGGTGGTTCGAAATATGTAGCGGCTGGCGTGGAGTATTGTCTAAGATAGGCCAGTGCTATGAGCTTCTTGGGGACGACAAGAAAGCTCTGGAGTCGTATCTCAAAGCTGGTGGTCCGAAAAGGAAGATTGTACAGATTGAGAATAGAGTGGGGATTGAGAGGGAGTACCCTATAGAGATTGTGGAAGCCGATACATTCGACAAGAGGAGAATATGGTTTGGTAGTGAGGGAGGGGGAATGTACGAGTATGCCACAAAAGAAGCCAAATGGTCCAGGTTCACGACACGAGAGGGGCTGAACTCAAACATTGTCGAACAGATACTTGTGACAAAGAAACATATCTGGGTCAAGACAGAGGCCGGGCTAAATAGAGTCACTAAAACGGACAGGCAAATAAAGCATTACGATTGTTCAGGCGATATTGCCTATGACGGCCGGTATGTTTGGATGACCGCATCAAGGTGTCTGGTTAGATATGACGAGACTGAGGAGACATCGCAAGAGCTTAAGTCGGATTCAATACCTGTGGGCGGTAAGATTCTAGTCGATGGAGAGTATATCTGGACACTCGGACGGGGCTACGTTTCAGGCTACAATCTCAGGGAACGCAGGTGGGACAAATACGGAATGGCAGAGTATTCCATCAGGTTCAGAGCCAATGACGAAGGCTTTATTTGGTTTGCTGCTTACGGGGCTTTCGGTGGACCGGCGGGCGTCTACAGATTTGACAAGAAGACTCAGGGATGGAAACTGTTTTTGAGAACACATGCCGAAAAAATAATGCCCACTGATAAGTATGTCTGGTTTCTGGATGTACACGGAATGGTCCGATATGATAGAGAAACGGAGAAAGTAGAATCTTACTCTCTCTCGAAACGTTCGGGGATCGCCGAGGGGTTCTTGGTCAATGACATCGCCCTTGTTGGGAAGGATGTTTGGGTTGGTTTTCCAAAAGGAATGGCAAGATTCAACGAGAAGGAGAATAGGTGGGAAGAGTACTATGCGCCTGAGGACTTCTCCATTCTGAATATTCATTTTCTGACTGTAGAGAACGGAAACATCTGGTTTAGAGCAGAGAATGGCTCAAACTTCTTCAATACCAAGACCAAGGAATGGTCCATAACACATCTAAGAGTTGCCAGAGACTTCTACCTCACAGATGACTCTCTGTGGATGATAAACTGGGAAGGAAAGGTCTTCAGATACGATCTGAAAACAAGAGCCAAGGAGGAGATCCAGCTGCCACCCACGCTAAGGAGATGAGGACCTCACTGTCACACCGTCCGGTCTATCAGTTCTCGGGTACCCCGTTTCAGATGACACCGGACAGAGAATCAGCCTCTTCTCCCACTGGTTCTGCGATATCGAGGCGCAACGGATACTTGCTCCGACTATGACCATCCATCTTAAACATCCCATCGGTTCCTCCTGTTGTCGATCATACTGCCGTCTTCATCACCTTCACCAACTGCAATTCCCCTTTCCATTTGAGAGCCTTGTATTCTCCTCTCTGGTTTATGACCTCGGCAAATACTCGTTCTGCATCCTCAAAATCCTTGGAAGAGAAGATTAGTCCGTCCTCATGCAAGACCGCACATCGAACTGGTTCTCCTGTGGGATTGCCGACTATATAAGCCTCTCTGGGTCCGCTCACTTTTGCCTCCTTCTCAGACCTACGCCCATGTTCAATCGTGCGTCGTTTATCAGGCAAACAACATCTGTGTAATACAAACGCCTTCCTTTCCAATTGTCAGCCAAGATGTTAATCAAAGCCATTTGTGTCTGCCTCTTTGTCAGTGTCCGAATCTTTTTGACTTCCGCATGAGATAGATCTTGGCAAGCCCAATCCATTCGTCTTTTCTGAAGGCACCTGTCGTCTTTTGCCGGACAACCTTTGCAAAGTTCCTCTCTTGGCCACTTAGGGTATCTCATGGTTTTCTCCTTTTACGCTCAGATTATACACAAGCGAACACCCGGATTACAGAACATGGTCGGCAGCACCTCTCAAACTCTGATATGCCACACTCGCATCATGCTTCGCCGTCTCCAGCAGTGCTATCAACCTCTCGTCTCTGTCTGTGCGTACTGCGCTGAATAACCCGACAACTCTATCTCATGAAGATAGTGGAGATGCCTGCCTGTGTCTCTTTCGCCACTCGGTCGTGTCTCTCAATAAGTACTTTTAGAGGCATTCTTCAAAGTTCTCTAAGAGTCTCAGACACGGATTACTTCCCCAGGAAGATTCGCTGTGAATTGACAATGACTTACTTTTCCTTCTCCAGAGTCTCAAGAAGCTCCAGAAGAACAGAATGATCCACCTCTGCTACAGAATATTTGACGGTGTTGCCGTATGACAGAGGTACCTCCCAGAGACCATGTCGCCAGATATGTCCTTGTCCCCATTTGGACTCAATCCTGTCCCCACACATCTTGCCGAGATGCTTAGTGACTTCTTTGTCGAAATACACCACGACCTGATCCTCAGTTTCTCTCTGGTCATGCAGTGAGGGGAGGAATCCTCTGTCTATCAGCGGTGTGTAGAGGTCCTCTCCTTCAAACTCGTCTCTTGCACCGAGTTCTCTCATCCTGTTCAAAACGCTGGTCCCGATTCCGTCGCCAAATGTATGGATAAAACAATCATCCCTGGTATTCACGAAGTTGGGGTTGCCAACTAGATCTATGCTATGACTATAGCTGGTTTTCAGACCGGCGATTAGATCGGGTTGTTTAGTGGGTAGCGTGTCTCGAGTTATTTCGCCAAGCCTTACTCTCAGCTGTCTGAGCTTATTCCCCATCGAGGCACGTGTCATTTCTTTATCCCATCTCGTAGCCACTTATGCTCTACTAGTATTCCCGAATCCATTGCTTCACAAGGTCGTCCGCTGCCTCTTCTTGTTTATCGTAGTCTATTCTTGCAACAAGAGGACTTTTGTGACCCAGCCAGAAGTGGGCGACCTCGTGTAGCACAGTCTGCTCTCTTTCAGCCTCGGGCTCCTCAAGAAGACTCTCGGGAAAAGCGATTATCGATTTGCCTACGAGCTCCTTCTGTGAGAGAAACACGCCCTTTTCTTCGGTTCTGGGCATAAGAATTAGACACTGATCCATTAGCTTGTCGACTACTTCTTTCGGCACTTTTTGCAGCACACGGCTGATCAAATGTCGCAGGTCATTATCCCTAGTGACGACCCCAGCATCAGCATACCAGATTTCCTCCGCAGCATAGTGATCTCTCATCTGCACTCTGACTTCCTCTGCTAGGGCTGCCATAGCGCTACGGCACTGGCCATAGGCTGACTCTTCTCCTTTCTGGTCAGAAATCTGCGTCGTGGCGGTCCTGGGAAAAGCCCTTCGCAGGCGGTCACGTGTGCTGCGGAGCAGAGTCTTCCTTCTTGGCCAGCGCTCTCTTAATTTCCATATTTAGTCTACCTGCAGCATAATCTATGGCCCTCGCAGGATCGTTCCTTGTGTACCAGGATTTCATTTTTCTCCATGGAATAGGCGGTGCGACCCGCTTTACATCAAGCAGCTCTATGTTCGGCCCATAAAGCTTGGGTTCCTTGGCATACCCGTTTTGGGGATTTACTACATAACAGGTTGCCGACTCTATTCCCGAGTGCGTTTTGGAGAGGCGGACCCAGTAGTGTAGTAGTGAAAACAAACTCACAATCGCAAGTAGCTCATGGCCTTTGGTGCTCTGGACGAAAATGCGGTGGTGCGGGAATCCGACATCCATGACCAGTTGTTCTGTCGAGGGCGCAACGAAAATGTTGGCGAGGCAGTTGTCTCGCTCTGTTCCATGCAAAATGAACTGCTTGATGCCCTCATATTCATTTGAATAAGCAACGGCAACACCACACTTTTTGACATATGACTCAAACGCTACCTTCGCAGCAAATCTTCTTGCCCCAACCGTTACAAAGGCGCCCCAATCCATACTTATCCTCATCTCCGGTCCCTCTCCCAGTATTTCAAGTGGGAGGGGCTTCAAGTGTGCGTCAGGATGAGCAGTCTCATATTCTAGTTTTCTTCTCAACCCAATCTTCTTGTCGGTTGCGAAAATACAGACCCAACTCTCGCTTTTGAACAGGACTGTAGAGCCAGACAAAGGTTTCAGATTTGGCCCAAGAGTAACTCGCTTCTTCTTCCCACGAAATAGAACGTCTGCGGCCAGTCCAGGTATGCCACGACGGCCCTCCAACTTCAAAATGACCCGCAGGAATCTACAGGCGTTGAGAACTGGTTCCTCAAATGCTTTTGCCCTCTTCTGGCATTCCTTGCACACCGACTCTTCCAGCACAAAATCAGTGCCAAATGCGGCGGTCAGGATGTGCGAGTCGGTGAGGACAATATCCTTGCGTGAACAGTAGATGCACTTCCCTTTTCGACTACTACTCACAATATCTCCAGCCTTTCAGGACACCAAAGCATGTCGCCAGTATGGACTTCTCAAATCTTGGCACAACCATCTGCCATTTTCTTGGATTCACCAATAACCGATTCTAGGTACTTCACTCGGGAATGAAAGCGCTACAATGCACGAGAACCTAGCGCTCTCCCTCAGTTCTCTGACTCTTTGAACATGACCTCTTTTCAGGGCGAGACCCCTGGTTGCTCAGTCTGACCGAGTCACGAATTCCGGAGGACAAGCTAGGGAGACGACCGATTGATTTCTGTCTCTGTTGAATCGGGACCGTGTTGCATCGCACCGATTTCAGATGAAAGACTGTCCAAGCGAGATTCAACCGAAGACATTCTTTCTTCAAGTTCAGAAAATCTCGATTCTATTTCGGGCGCTCCTGCGCCGATACCCGTGATAAATGTGAACGACAAGAACACAAGTCCCAGTAAGCATAGAATCGCTTGCCAATTGAAGAACTTCCTTCCGACATCGAGACGCCACGAGCCACTGTATCCGCTATTTCTTGACTCGGTGATTCCTAGCCCAGCTATGACGATACTCAGGATGAATAGGATTGCCGTCACGAATCCGAAGAGCACAAACAAGCCTGTGATGTCCCGACTGGCTAGGACGAATGCCACATATGCCGCCTCTATCGTGAGCATTGCCAGGGCTGCCCCGATTAGCTGGACGCTCAGTGTAACAGACATTCCTACTGCGGTTCGCTTGTCCTCTTCACTCACGGTCTACCCCCATATGTTCCACTTGTTTAGATGGAGTTTTCTCCAAACATCGGCTGTCGCTTTCAGCACGTCGCCCGTGGATATCTCTTCGTTACTCTCTTTTTCCTTCGAGACAATAGAGAGAATTGTCTGTACGTCGTCCTTGAGTCTACGAGGCAGTTTCTCAATGATGTTGGCAGACGATTCTTGGAATGCGATTTCAGGATGCAGGAGTGGCAAGACCACCATCTGGTGGAAGTTGACAAGCAAGAAGTGCTTTGCGTCTGGCCTGATTCTCTCTGAAAGCCCCAACTCCAAGACAGCTTCTTCAATCGCTTCTGTTACCCAACGGAGTCCCCTAAAATTGACGAGATAGAGGCGAACAAGCCCTGGTGAATACTCTGGAGGCCAGTCTAGGAAGAGACCACGCTCTCGTCGGTACAGGTCGTACAGATCTTTGTAAATCTCATAGAACTGAGCTTCCATAGCTAAAACCTCCTCTTCTCAGGTTACGATCCTAACCGTCGGCTTCGAAGAGCTGCGGCATGGATTCCTTGTTTTCAGACCCGCTTGAAGGGGAAGGCTCCCATCCGCTCCCAGTGAGGCATTATAGGGCATTGTGAAGGGCATTTCAACGGCAGTTAGCTAAGAGACAAGAGAGAGTTCTTTCAGTTGCTCAGAGAATTTTGCCTCCATCAGTGTGAAGCCAATTACGAAACCGGTCATGCCTGGTGAATCTCTTTTCACAAAGCACCGGTCTGCCTCCGCATCTCTACTGCAGAGCTCAGGCTGAGCAATCCCACTGGTTTCTGAAGATGCTGTTGGGATAGATGTGAATAGCGCATTGCCCCTCGGCCAAGTGCAATTGTGAGCAACTTGACAAGCCCGCTCAATGGTGCTACGCTATAGTGGCCCTGGGGCGGCGTCTGCTGGAATTGGGGTGAGGGTGGCAGGAAGCATTCTCCGGGAGCGACAAAGAGTTTTATGGCGGGCAGGAGTGTCCAGTTGCCCAGAGTACCAGATTCAGTCTCAGAGTCTCCGGATAAGATAGAACATGGAGGTGAAAAATGGCCATAAAGGACTTAGTCATAAGGACCCATTCGGATAGCAAGATTCAAGTTGACCCTACGGAAATCAAGGGAGGTGGCGGCCCAGGCTACCCGAGGCTTTTTGTTCCCGTTAGGCTAGACCTAAATCGGATTCCAAGGCCTCAAGAGACACCGCAGAACTATGTTGTTTTGAGCCTACAATGCGGCCTGCTCCTGCTGGAGGACAACCTCAAAATTGCTGACGCAAGCCCCGGTTTCATTCCTTACAAGGTCAATCTCCCGCATGCCTATGTCACCCCAGTGATACAGTTTCCCCTAGACCTATATCGCATCAAGAAGATTGAGGAAAGTAGGAAAGATGACTTGAAGATAAGGCTTGATGTTCAGCTCATCGTCGGGATCTATGAGTCTTTCATTCTTCAGGTCGAGGGTGGGGTGCGTACGGAGGATGCCTTGTCGGATTTCACTTCCACGTCGGTCCAACTGGATTTGGAGGTACCCCAGTCGCACTGGGTGCGTGAAGTACTGCCTTCCTTGGGCTACGGCGAGATTACACTGATTGAGCTACCCACACCGAAGCAGATTATCGCTGAAGAGCTTTCTGGGTCCATCTCGGCACTGGCCCAGGCTCAGGAATGCCTCAGCATGGGTAACTACGATGAAGCCGTTGCGTGCTGTCGGAGGGCGGTTGAACCTATAAAGGGAAAGATCGCAGAACTCAAGAAGTCGATTGAAAGTGATACGGAGTATAAGTGGGTCAAAGGGATCGCCGGAGCGACACACGACTGGCTAGACAAGCTGTACAAGGTAACCCGTGACATAACCTCGAAGCCACACCATGTTCCTTCTGTAGGCCACTTCTCTAGACACGATGCAGAGGCCGTAATGCTGGTCACCACGGGTCTAATTGCGTATGTTGCCAGGCTGACGTCAGAACACGAGACATAACCACCGGGCTAGAGGAAACGTTTCTTTGGTGTGGCTCAGATTCGGTTTCCGGAGAACTTGCAGTGTTGTCTGACCCGTGCTTGAACGTAGAAGTCCCGCAGGCTTTGGCCATGCATGCTGCTTTAGTTGCTCGAGAACACTATATGGTTGGGGGCTGGAGAATTGACGAATGACACGCTGAGTGCTGGATTGTCAAATCCCTTCTCAACAGGAGGGGGTGGCGTTGCTTTCGAGCAGTTGGTAGGCGCTTCTTACCTCGTTTCCCTTCTTGCAGGCGACATACCTAGAGGACTGGATTGGGGGATTTCGAAGGCGGTGGCATTTCAGCAGCGCATGTCAGGATATCTGCTTGACGACGTAGTGGTGACTGCCACAGACGGCCAAAGACAAAGGAAGCTTGCTCTGCAGGTAAAGCATGATTTGACCTTCTCTGATGCACCCTCCAACACCGAGTTCGCACGTGTGATAGCAGATTGCTGGGGAACATTCGCTGGCGCCCAGGGGTCGTGTTTCGACGAAAGCACTGATAGAGTCGGGATAGGAATTGGCGTTTACCAAAGAAAGGTGGCCAGGCATTTCCAGCAATTGCTGGGCTGGTCTAGGAAATCAGCTAGTGCAGCCGACTTCATCCGGCTAGTGCAAGTTTCAGGATTCTCTTCTGACGAGAAACGAAAGTATCTCGGAGTCATCACTAATCTTCTAGCCAGGGCCAAGGGAGCAGAGGTGACGGATGATGAAACTTGGCGTTTTCTCAGGTGTCTTGTAGTGATTCATTTTGATGTGGAGAACCCAGGTAGTCGTGATTCAACGCACTGCTGGAATCGTCTACTAGACGTTATGAAAGAAAGGGATGCGGGAAGTGCGAGACTGCTTCTTGATGCCTTGACTGCTCTTGCCGCAGAATATGCTCGTTCCGGAGGAGTACTTGACGAGACTACGGTGAGAGGAAGAGTCTCACCTGCGATAGGTCTTAAGGACAGTCCGGATTTCGCATCTGACCTCCGCAGCCTGAGAGAACACAGTGACAGGGTTTTAGGATCAATTGACCACACAATTGGCGGTAGAATTCATCTGCCACGCTTAGGCGTTGTAGAGCAGCTGGAGGCAAGTATCGACGCCAAGGATATGATTGTCATTACTGGCGAACCGATGTTGGGCAAGTCCGCATTGCTCAAACTGCTTGCCACCCGGCTGAGGAACGAGGGCGAGATAATTGCTCTGTCTGTCGAAAGGCTATGGGGTACAACGATTGAGGGCTTTCTGCACAATATCAACGTTCAGAGTGACCTTAAGGACATATTGTCTGCGGTTGGGGCTGCCCCGTTTCGCTGTATCTTGATAGACGGCTTGGAGAGGGTCACAGACCAGGACAAAAGGCGGGTTCTGAATGACATAATCACTGAAGTACGTGGGTACAATAACTCTGTCCTGACCAAGGGTGGTCATCGTCAGAACTGCTGGAAGTTGGTCTTCACGTGCAGACGCCAAGAAGCCACTGAAGTCCTACAGCACCTGGAAACCCGAAAAAATCTTGTAGATAGGTCCTTGGAAATCCTCGAGGTCGGATCACTGAATGGTGATGAAGTTGCAGAAGTGGTTGACCAACTGCCAAAGCTAAGAAGCCTGGCCAAACAGACTCATTTAAAGGAGATCCTCTCACGGCCTCTGGTACTCGACATTCTTACCCTTCCGGATGTTTCACCCCCGCCCGGAGCTGTTCCGCGGGTGCTGACCGAGTCTTGGCTCATAGACTGGTTCTGGAAAGAGGTTGTCAGAAGGGCTAACAGCTACAGACCGGGCAGAGGAAGTCCTGATAAACGTGAGGAGTTGATGATACGCCTTGCGGAAGAGTCGTTAAAAGGCTGCGAACTTGGAGCTGACGGGTTAGATGTCGAGGCACTCTCAGGGCTATTATCAGATAGGCTCGTTGTGAAAGAAGGCCCTCATCTTCGATTCGGCCACGACGTTTTTGAGGACTGGGCTTCAACAGTTCTTCTGCACCATCACGAGGCAGACGTTGCAGGTTTCCTGGCCCAGACGGGGGAACCACTGAGTCTAACAAGACCTTTTCGACTGTACAGCTCCAAGCTCTTGGAGGTGGAGCAATCGCCAGACCGTTGGCTCAAGCTACTGCGGTCTGTAGAAAGCTCAAGCGGCCTTTCACCACGCTGGCATCAGACGGCATTGGCTGCGCCACTTCTATCTCCGCTACTGAGACAGTTGCTCACGCAGCTGCGGGGGCCTCTATTCGAAGACGATGCATCGTTACTAAACGAAGTCTTGAAGGTACTGAGGACAGTGTGCGTCCGTCCAAGCCCCACAGCATTACTTCTGTTTGGTGATCTGCCTGAGTCCGAGCTTGAAAAATATCTTGCCTATCTGACAGTCCCAGATCCTGAGCAGTGGATCCCGGTCATTGAACTCGTGTTGGCAGATCCCGATATGATCAAAGGCACTACGGCTCTGGAATTCTCCTATATAGCGGAGAAATGGATGACGAATACCGAGAAAACCCAACCACTACGTGTAGCAACTGCGAAAACTACTCTGGGGATACTTAACGGTGGTTTGTTGGAGAGTTATGAACTTGAACCGAAGAATCGATACCTCAAATCGGTTCTTTGGGCGGCTGATTCTTTACCCGAAGTGGTCGACAAGTTCGTCAGGGAAAAGGCACCGGGAAACCATGCCGAAGGAACTCGTGGCTTTGAGGACCTTTTTCTGGACAACGGGTGGGTACCCATTGTGAAGCATTTGCCGAGAACTGCTGTAGACGTACTGAAGATCATCTTGTGCAAGGAACTGGAACCCGGTAGATATGGCACTTTCGACCATCTTCTTATGAATCTGGGGATCAGGTCTACGAGGTGGAATCCCCCGACGTATTTCAAGGGGCCATTCTTGGGTCTCCTAAGGCTACATTCTGATGAAGGTCTCGAACTGATCCATCATGTTACCAATCATGCGACCCGGTGCTGGCGGATGAGAGAAGAGCAGGAGTGGGGTCGAAGCCCGTCTCCTCAGACAGTCAGGCTGAGAGAAAGCGATGTCCATGTTTGGGGCGACGAACTTGTCTTTGGTTGGTATAGATACCCGAGCGTAGCACCAGAACCTGTCACTTGTGCTTTGATGGCACTAGAGTATTGGATGAGAGAGAAAGTCAAGAGTGGTGCTGATCCAGGAGGGCTTTTCGATGGGGTGCTGGGAGCTACAGAATCTGTGGCCGTAGTCGGTGTGTGCCTGTCTGTGGCATTGGCAAACTACCAAAAGTGCATGGAGGCAGCGATCCCCATTGTTGAGAATCCTGCGTTTTGGGTCATGGACACTAAGAGGGCAGTCCAGGACATGATGGCGGAGGGAGGCATAATCGGATTATCAACGTACCTGTCGCTGGGTCATGACAAAGGCGACTACAAGATACTCCTTGATCTTTCGAGGGAGCCCCACAGGAGACTCGACATCCACATCTTTGCGCTTCCTATTCTGGTCTCTGGCTCTGAAGCCAATCGTCGGAGATTTCAAGATGCAATGGACTCCTTCCCGGACAACCCTCCGATCTTATACGAAGACGAGAAAGAAAACCACCGCCTGCTCCAGGACAGGATTGAAACATGCAAGATCATGGCAGCGCAGGCCGATTTGGAGAATTATGAAACATTTGATACTGGTGTTAAGGGTGGGGCTGGGATCCGATTCCGGCTTCCGCCAGAGCTGGAGAAAAAACAAGAGGAGAAACTCAGGATCTTGGAAGAGCGGAAGAAGCTGGATGTCTTTCAGGTCTGGTCTATGAATTTCTTGGACAGAGGTGATGTCGGCCAGGCCTACACCATGGAATCTGCGATGGGCTATGCTCAGAGGCTAGCTAGTTTGGACGACCCATCATATCGCCCCAGGAGCTTCCTTGAGGATTCGGAGATACGAGCGCAAGCCATTGCCGCATTTGCAGCGACCCTAGTCGTGCATCAGTGGGAATGGGCTGAAAAGAACCGCCATATCTCATGGTGCAGAGACCAGCTGCTGACTGCTTCCAGAAGGCAGGAGCCGCCACCAGAGTTACATGATCAAGTATCGATGTATTCAATGGGCTATCGACGATCGGCAGCCCGTGCCTTGCCACTCGTTCTCCTCAGGTTTCCAGAAGACAAGGGTGTTCGCAGGGCGCTACTCCGCCTGGCGTTGCACCGCAATCACGAAGTCAGAGCATACCTATTCAGTGGACTCAAAGCCCTGTGGGCCACAGACGAGAAAGCAGTCCGGAGCTACATCAACGCTGTCGTCAAATCATCGCTGAGGAGAGGGGTTGACCAGAAGTTCTGGTTCCTGAAGAAGCAAGAGGGAGTGCGGGTGGCCTGGGGAAGATTCTCCCTCAGAAAGATGATAATCAAACATGTACAGAGGATTGCGAGCCTACTGCGGGTCCAATTCCACCCAAGGAAGATTGGGGACTGCACGCTAGACGATGTAGATTTGGAGTATCTCCAGTCAACGCTCTATTGCCTACCGTGGGGTACTCAAATCCTTCAGATATCTCCAAACAGAAGACTGCTTGATTTTCTCGAAAACCTGCTTGTATTTACAGTCAACAACTACATTCACTTCGAGAAAGAGGGCAGAAGCTTCAATGAATGGGCTCATCAACACTGGAACGATCTCTTGTTTCCATCTGTAGCAAATGCCTTGTTGAGACTGCCGGAAAACACTTCAGTGAGGAGATTCTACGACGCTATTTTGGGCAACTGGGAAGAGGCTCCAGCAATGATGGAAGAATTCCTGAGAAAGCTCAGGCTAGTTGGTACCCAACCTGAACTCGAGGATAGGCTCGTAGAACTGTGGCTTGATATAGGACACCATGTCTTGTCTTCAAGTTACTGTAAGTCCCTTGGTGGTCGTTTGAGGGACGACATAAGGAACATACTCGGCCTCCTCATTTTTGCTGATCCGACCGGTGTAATGGTTTGGAGAATCGAACAATGGGAACCGCTCAAAAGAGTGACAGGTTTCATCGGCTCATGGTGTGATGCTGTGGGACATCATCCGCAGTGTTTTTCAAGTCTGGTTATGCTTCTCAAAACCATCGGGTTTTGCTTGGTACCCGAATCCGGCATTGGTTGGCTGTATGGTTGTATCCATGGGGTGAGTGATTTTGGGGACTTCTTTGAGAAAAGTAAGGCTACGAGTCCACTCGCTGAGCTTCTCCACGATTCATGGGCTAAGTATGCTTCGGCTATCAGGCAGAAACCTGAGACGCTCAGACAGTTTGCCTTTCTGGTTGACCAAGTCGCTGAACAGGGCGAAGGTATTGCGATTCGACTTCAATCAAAGCTACAGCAAGACACTCGGGACTAACGGACAGACTGGAGATTGATGCTAGTCCGAACTGACCCAATTAACCGGATACCTTAGGACCTGTCATCGACGTCAGTTTTCCTCAATCCATCTGACCGTGTTCCACAGTTTCCGGTATTTCCGCTTCATCACGAAGGCCAACCAGAGCTTCTCAAATGAGTCGAACTTGCGAGCATAGTCGGGGCCATCAGTGGTCACAAAACTGTGAAGCTCTTTAGTTCCATCTATGGGGTTGTTAACCACAAGGTTCTGTAGCTGGTCCTGGCGGGGGATCCAGACGATGCGCTCCTCTGTTTTGAGTTCGGCCCTGTGAACCTCACGGAACTCTCCGGCTTCCCTGTAAGGCACAAAGTCGCACTTCTCATTCTTCAGGACGAGCAGACACAAGTCCACGCCGTCTGATCCCACCTTCAAACCTGTCAGGTCCCCTGTTTCGGGGTTCCACAGCTTTCGCATCTCCTCAGCCTTCTCACACATCCTCAGATATTTCTGACTTGTATCCATTCCTCCTCCTTTTTGACTGCCTGCAGTTTAACCACAAGAAGCGTGTCTTAGCTCGTAGGTGGAGTATAGAATGCTCGGTAGGATTCGTCAAACAGAAGCTTACTGGGGTCCACCTTTGCGGGGTGTTGATGTGGAGTCCTCATCGACAGACCGCTGATAACGGACGGGCTACGTTTACAGTATTTGTTAACCGTCAGAGTATTCCTCTGCAGGATTCCCTGGCAAAGCAGCCCGCATCTGCTTCTGCATCGCTCCTGTGAGACTCAGGCCAATGAGTCCTGCAGCTTCCTGCAAGTGTTGCTGTGATAGGTGCGCATAGCGCATGGTCATTTTGATGGTTTTGTGACCCATCAACTGCTGCAGAGCAGAGATACCAACTCCTGCCGTTGCGGCGTGCGGGCAAAGGTGCGCCTTAAGTCCTGAAACCTGAAATCAGCTAATCCCGCTTCTCTGCAGGAAATCCAGATACCAGAAGGTCGGCTCCACGCTACGACTGCAGGAATCGATTAGCAGAAATACGATCGTAGAGTGAAAGAAGACTAGGTCTTGGTCCCTTCAAAGACGTCCATTTGGGAAGCTATCGGTTTGCAGATAACCAAACTGTACTTATCTGCGACATTGCCACTGAGCGGAATGAGTGCACGTCTTTTTCCAGGTTTGTCATTCTCGTCGAAAGTGTGGAATTCATCAGCCTCATAGAGTATTGCCGTTGCCAAATGGACAGCGTCTGGCAAGGTCACGGTGGGCAGACCATTCTTTGCCTTCAGTCTTTCGTAGAAATCCCGGATCTCATGAGCCAAACGCCAGACTCTATCGTCGGTCTCTGCTACAATGCAGTTTCTGCGTCTCAAGGCGCCGCCCAGTTTCTGTTCAGCTCCTTGAGGCAAGGTACTCCTTAGGATTTCTGCCTTCGTCAGCGCTGACGTTATTAGTTTAGCTTTGTTTTTGTGGATTTCAGTGAGAATCTGAACAACTCCCTCCATCTCCCCCGGGGGCCTATTTTCATTCTTTAGCCAGGCC
>SOJN01000020.1 GCA_004376575.1 candidate division TA06 bacterium
CCTGTCTGCCTGCAATATCGTAAATCTTGATGCTGGCTGCACCCGGTCGAGCCAAGTGGAAGCGAACCTTGGTCCACTGAGAAAATGGATTTGGGCTGTTTTGAAAGAGTCGGTAGGAAAAACGCTTGCCTGCTAGCTCCATCTCCACTCCTGTTGTTGGGCCTCTCTTTGCATACTTGAGTTCTGAATATAGATAGACCGAGTCATCATATTGAGTGCCGTCATATGCTATATGAAGATTGTTGTCTTTGTCGATTGCAAGTGAATTATAATAACCTGTACCCGTACCTGCGTCATCGACCAACTCCGTGTTCCAGGCAGAGCCATTCCAGTACGTATGTTTCAGCGCATCCTGGTTCCCATCGTGGTAAGTAACGTGCGCGTATCCATAGGAATCGACCGCAATACTCGTTTGCCCCCCTACCTCTGCTGTTACATCTATCGTTTCTATCGCCCAACTGGAGCCGTTCCATCTCGCCACTCTCATTTCATTATCGGTCCCATGATAAGCTATTTGTGGATATCCGTCTGATCCGATTGCAATCGAGGTAAACCATCCTAGTTCACCCAACGTATCGACCCTCTCGAACTCCCAGCCGCCGCCGTTTTGCCAGGCAAGCTTTACGTTGAATAAAGGGCTGCCCTCCATGTGGCTTATGTAAGGCGTCATCCCAAACTGCAAAGCTAAGGAACTGTATAGTCCTACAGAACCGGGGCTATCGACCGTCTCAACAACCCAGTCGGACCCTGTGAAAAAAGCATATTTCAGATTGCGTCCAGTTAGCGCATGGTAGGCAATGTGAGGTCTTCCGCTGTCGTCAGTGGCAATGGATGTGTAGTAGCCAACTCCGGGAGAGCTGTCAATTCTGCTGGTTTCCCACTGACTGCCCGTCCAGCGTGCATATTTAAGGTTAGAGCCATCAGTTTCACGGTAGCTGATGTGTGGGTGTCCACTTCCATCAAGGGCAATCGAGGTCCACTTTCCCACCCTACCGTCATTGTCCACCTCGGTAATAAGCCACTGACTCCCTGTCCAGGTGGCGTACTTCAAGCTGGTCTCCCAGCCGTCATTGTAGCTAATATGAGGCCGGCTACTGTCGTCAACGGCAATCGAACAATAGTGCCCTCTTAGCCGTCCTGTTTCAATGGTCTGTATCTGCCAGGCCAGTGCTGATGTCACTAGAAATATTGAGGCAAGCACCAGGACTACAGCCCTCAATTTCACACTGAGTCGTTCTTTCATGGTCTTCCCTCCTTGTCTTTGGCCCTTTCAGGCATAAGGAATCCCCGAGCAATGAGCAACTCGGGTTTCAGTACACCAGATACTTCAGTGCTTCTCGGAAACTTGTGCGTTTCGGCAGTCATCAGACTACGCCCCTTACTCTTAGTAAAATCTAGCGCATACCCTCCCTTTTGTCAACACCTCTTTATGACATCCAGAACCACCTGCTCACTCTGTGTGAACACCCGATTTTTGCCGGCTGTTCACAGGGCATCCGTGCGCCCGAAAAATGATACAATCACAATACTTCATAGCATTACCAGCCCCGAAATTCGGCTTGGGGGCAGGTAGCTTTATATCTGAGATCTAAGATCTCGTACAGGAGGCAAAAGCTCAAAGACTTTTGCAAAACTGCGTGCCAGGCACCAGCCCCTAGAATAATACTCTACTTGACATGTCCAATATAGACACATATGATTGTAGTCAAGTAAGAAGGAAAGAACTCCGACTCTCGGCTGTCACAGAAAGCAGGGCATTTTAAGGATGCGGACAGTCGAACAGGGCGACGAAGGTTACCTCCGAAGACTCACGACAGGATAAGAACGACCTCAGGAATCATGCGATATCGGCATCCTCCTATCAACTGGCCAGACTGGTAAGGTGTTTACTTCTACGACACCATGGCGGAAGAGTCCATCCGGAAAAAGAAGATGCTCATCCTGAAATGATGGGATGTGCTTCAGAACAGTAAACATTATCGTGGTTGTGACGTAATCGAAAAATCTTCAAAGGAGGGGCAATGGCAAAGAGGACGCTTTTCTGCGTAGCTCTGGCCGGATTGGCTGTATCTGCGGTGGGATTGGCACAACAGAAAGAGAACGTCGATGAGGTCAGGCTTGGTAGAGTCAAGATCAGTAGAGTGGAGCAACAGGTGGTGAGGCCTGCAACAGCAGCGCCTGTAATTCCCTGGCATATCAACTACCAGGGTTATCTAACGGATGATGCGGGAAATCCTTTGAATGACACGCTCAGCATGGCCTTCAGCATATACACGGCTTCAGCCGGTGGAACCGAGCTGTGGAACGAGGCTCAGAACATAGGCATGGAGGATGGGCTATTTAACGTAGTCCTGGGCAGCCTGACACCCATACCCCCGGATGTTTTTCAGACGGGTGAGTCACGATGGCTCGAGCTTGTGGTGGAGGCGCAAATTCTGTTGCCAAGGACGGAGATTACCAGCGTTGGATACGCATATCGAGCCTTCAAAGCAGATACTGCGGACTATGCGCTCGATGCTCCTCCTGATAGCGACTGGATCTTAACAGGCAGTGTGCTTTATCCTATTGGTCAATACGGCCTGGCGATGCGCGGTAATGTGCTGCTCGGCGACAGCACCAGCACTTATTCCCAGGTAAACTTTGGTGTCGAATGTACTACGGGCGGTCCATATTCCACAGTCCGGGGGGGACATTACAACCGGGGCCACTCTGAATCGGTAGCATGTGGGGGATCACATAACGTCGCCAGCTCAGGTTGGGCCAACGTGGCGGGCGGATATAGCAATGCTGGGGGTGGAACAATGCCAGGCGGTAGATTCAACCAGTCCTCCACCGTGACCTCTGTGGTCTACGGTGAATTCAATAGGGCTGTTGTACTGTGCTGCTTTATTGCAGGCCGCGGGATCTTGGTATGGCGTGTGTATTCATTGGCATTTGGACGAGGTTTTACACCCTCAACTCGTGATGCTGTCATATTCAGCAACTCGTTCGCGAATATCAGAGTTGGCATCGGGAACACAGCTCCCACCCATGCGCTGGACGTGGGCACAAATGGTGCTTTTTGCGATGGTTTGACCTGGGTGGATGGCTCAAGCAGGGAACATAAGGAACAGATTGCTGAACTCAGCTTAGATGAAGCCCTGGAGGCACTGAGTGAATTGAAGCCAATCACGTTCAACTACAACTCTGACAAAGGCGAAAGGTGCGTTGGCTTCATAGCAGAGGATGTACCTGAACTTGTGGCGACAAAGAACAAAAAGGGGCTGAGTCCCATGGATGTTGTGGCGACCTTGACCAGAGTGGTTCAATACCGGCAGAAGGAGATCGAATCGCTCAAGAAGGAAATCGACGCTCTCAAATGAGCGCGATACATAAACTGTTCGCGTGGATGACGGGATGCCCAGTTAAGAGGTTCGGGGTGTGGTTCAGAATACCCCACCAGCATCACGGTTTTGACATAGGCGAAAAATCTTCAAAGGAGGGGCAATGACAAAGAGGATACTTTTCTGCGTAGCTCTGGCCGCGTTAGCTGTATCTACGGTGGGATTGGCACAGCAGAAAAAGAACGTCGATGAGGTCAGGCTTGGTAGAGTCAAGATCAGTAGAATAGGGCAACAGGTGGTGAGGCCTGCAATAGCAGCGCCTGTAATTCCCTGGCATATCAACTACCAGGGTTACCTAACGGATGATGCGGGAAATCCTTTGAATGACACGCTCAGCATGACCTTCAGCATATACACGGCTTCAGCCGGTGGAACCGAGCTGTGGAACGAGGCTCAGAACATAGGCATGGAGGATGGGCTATTTAACGTAGTCCTGGGCAGCCTGACACCCATACCCCCGGATGTTTTTCAGACGGGTGAGTCACGATGGCTCGAGCTTGTGGTGGAGGCGCAAATTCTGTTGCCAAGGACGGAGATTACCAGCGTTGGATACGCATATCGAGCCTTCAAAGCAGATACTGCGGACTATGCGCTCGATGCTCCTTCTGATAGCGACTGGACCGTAACAGGCAATGTGCTTTATCCTGTTGGCCAATATGGACTGGCGATGCGTGGTAATGTACTCCGTGGCGACAGCACTCACACCCATGCAAACTTTGGTGTCGAATGTACTACGGGCACTGCGGGCCAGAACGACAGATATTGCACTGTCGGCGGCGGTCATGGCAACATGGCCGGCGAGTACGCGACAGTTTGCGGGGGAGAATACAATACCGCCAGGGGAACTTACGCCAGCGTTGGCGGTGGATATAACA
Organism: candidate division TA06 bacterium; assembly: GCA_004376575.1. NCBI lineage: Bacteria > candidate division TA06 bacterium. The sequence continues at coordinate 4,259 of SOJN01000020.1, forward strand.
ATACGGCAGATGGATTTGCTTCAACAGTGTCGGGCGGCACACGCAACTTCGCCGGAGACTATGGCACTGTGGGCGGCGGTGAGGCCGACACAGTTCTTGGGGCTTACTCTTTTGCTGCGGGCAGCGGGGTCAAGATAGCGGCAGGCGCTGACTATACATTCGCATTTGGGCGGGATTTCACAACTTCAACTCCCAATGCCGTCATATTCTACCACTCGCCCGGCCCCGTCAGAGTTGGCATTGGAAACACGGCTCCCACTCATCTGCTGGATGTTGGCGGAGCTTATTGTGATGGCGGGGCCTGGGTAAACGGATCAAGCAGGGAACATAAGGAACAGATTGCTGAACTCAGCCTAGAAGAAGCCCTGGAAGCAATCGGTGAATTGAAGCCTGTCACGTTCAACTACAAGTCTGACAGAGACGAAAGGTGTGTTGGCTTCATAGCTGAGGATGTGCCTGAGCTCGTAGCGACTAAAGACAGAAAAGGCTTATCGCCAATGGACATAGCAGCTGTCTTGACCAGAGTAGTCCAGTACCAGCAGGAGGAGTTCGAATCGCTCAAGAAGGAACTCGCTGCTCTTAGGAAATAGAACTACACAGACTCCAGAACACAAGGTACCGAGAACCTGGAGGCCGCCCTGTGGCCTCTTCAAGGGCTGTTTTAGGCGCCCATCAAGGCATTCATCTCCGAAATTGTAAAATTGAGGGGCGAAGTCGAGGGGAGCGGAAGTCCTTCGCTATGCTCAGGATAAACTCCGGATCTGCTTGTGCCAGATTCCTTCGCAATGGGGACAGGCACCTTTATATCTAAGATCTAAGATCTCGTGTCTAGCTTCTTGTTCAGAAGTTTACAGGTGTTTTTCAAACAACTAAATCAGGCGGGGAAGTCCTTCGTGATTTCGCGACTTGTTTCTAGCAGAAAGACTTTGTAATCATCCACCTTGATGGAAAGATCCTCTTTCAGCTCAATCCCCATACGCTTGTCGTGGGAGACCCTGGAGAAGAGGTCCAGCCATTTCATGCTCAGATGTTCAGCAACAGCCGGATTCACCCGTATCTGAATATGCTGCCCCTCAAGCTTATCCGCCGCTCTCTTTAGCCATCGTTCAAGCCTCATTGCTACCGAATCCATTGACAGCACTCTTCCTGTCCCATCGCAGGTCGGGCATGGGTCGCAGAAGGCCTGAACGAGAGATGGGCCTGCCCTCTTCCGTGTCATTTCAACGAGGCCGAGTTCACTAATTCTGAGAACCTTCGCTTTTGTCTTGTCCCTCTTGAGCGTCTTTCTCACTTCTCCCGTGATTTTCCTTCTGTCTGCCTCATCTTCCATATCGATGAAGTCGATTACGATTATTCCGCCAATATCCCTGAGACGGAGCTGCCGGGCTATCTCCTGAGCGGCTTCGAGGTTTGTCTTCAGAATCATCTTTTGAGGATCGGATTCTCTGGCAAAACTTCCACTGTTAACGTCTATGGAAACAAGGGCTTCTGTTTGGTCAATGACTATGTATCCCCCGGTCTTCAGCGGGATTTTTCTCTCGAATATCTGCTCTATTTGCGGCTCAACCTTGTATGCATCAAAAATGGGTACTTGCCCTTCGTATAGCTTGACCTTTGATTGGAGATCATTTGACATGCTCCTTGCATAGGAAAGTGCTTTCTTGTATTCGGCCTTTGAATCAACCACGAACGCATCGACGTCTGAGTTGAAGATATCTCTGATCAGTCTGGGCATTAGGCCGATGTCTCTGTGTATGAGAGCTGGTGCAGATTTTTTCTCCGCACCGGCCCTTATTCTGTTCCATGTCTTAAGAAGATGTTTTACGTCACCACGCAGTTCAGCCTCAGACTTCCCAACCGCCTCTGTTCTTATTATCAGACCACAACCCCTGGGTTGAATGGCAGCAGCAATTCCCCGGAGCCGGTCCCTCTCTTTCCTGTCGTCAATTCTTCTGGATATCCCGACATGATTAACACTTGGCATGAGAACAAGATACTTGCCTGGTATGGATATGAATGTCGTCACTCTGGGCCCCTTCTTCCCCAGGGATTCCTTGGCAACTTGAACAAGCACCTCCTGCCCCGCTTTCAAGGTCTTGCCCAGGTCACCCTTAAGCCTGCCTCTGGAGTCCTCCTCGGCCATCTCAGGGGCAACAACGGTATCTCCATAGTCGAGCATCTCATGGCTCACATCTGCCATGGGCAGGAACGCAGACTTATTATGGCCGATATTGAGAAACGAAGCCCTCAATGAAGGCGAGACATTTTCCACTCTCGCTTTATATATGTTGCCTACCATTCTTTTCTGGCCCACACGTTCCACGTACAGCTCCACCAACTTTTGATCTTCCATCACCGCAATTCGGATTTCGCTCGGATTGACGCTGAGAAGGATTTCTTTGTATGTTTTCTTACGCATGAGTCCCTGATTCAGTTATGGGCGCGAGAAGAGCTCCGCCTTTATAGGTGTACAGTCCGGTCCGTTCAATATCCAGGTGAAGAAACTCCCCGGATGGCTGACCGCTCATTGCGGAAAGAATCTCTCTCGGTCCAACCCACCCTTTCTTGGACATCAAGATTTTCATATGAAGATCATCATCCTCAGACTTCATATCCACCAGAAGAGGTTTCACATCGATTGCCCTGTGTTTTTCCCCTCTGACCTGTTCTATTACGCAACTCTCTCTTGACATGAACTCCTTGACGACCCCATCAGGCATTTTGATACTCTTGACTCTGTATTCAGCGACATCAAGAATCTCGGACAACGACCTGGATCTTGCAAAAACGGGCGTGATCCCAATTATCTTGAACCCGGCTGGAGTGGCAGAAGCTACTGAGGACAGAAGATCCCTGCTCAATGGTCCCTCAACTACGAAGTCAAAATACTCGCATCTGGAAGTCATTCCAACAGACAGGGGCGGGCCGAAAGAGACCTTTGGTCTTGGTGAAAACCCCTGCGAGTAAACAAGCGGGACATTTGCCCGTCTCAGTGTCCTCACAACAGCTCTCATCACATCAAGATGCGATGTGAATCTTACTTCTTTCAGCTTCATGTACTTCACCCTGTGTTTCCCAACCCGGTAAGGAGATCTGGAATCCACTTTCCTTACACGCCTCCCGAATTCTCTGACAGCAGCTTCAGTTTCTGGGGCAACCTCCAGAACTGCAGTCTGGTCTGTGGGAACAGATCTCATCTTTATGAAGGACCAGGGCGTCTTTTCGTCGTCTCTCATCCTCTTGCAGTAAGAGAAAGGATCAATGCCTGATTCTTCAAAAGAGCTCATCCACTTCGCATAGTCGAACCGCTCACTCCAACCGCCAAATCTGCACCCCTTCCTGAACGCTGCCAGAATCACGCTGGAGAGGCTCCTATCCCCTCTTGACATAACAGCTTCCAGAAAAGAGACGTGTGGGTCGTGCCAACCAACCTCGATCCCTTTCCCCTTCAGTTGAGCCTTTATGTATTTGGCTTTCAGGAAAAGTTCCTCCACACCTTCCTGCTCCTCTTTCTCAAAGGGCGTATGAGGCTTTGGTACAAAGCTGGACACAGACACCTTGAGCCGGCCGCCCTTGGCCTCACTCGATATCCTCTTGCACAGTCCCACAATGCCCTCAATATCTTCATCACTCTCAGACGGAAGACCAATCATGAAGTACAGTTTTACCCGGCCAAAACCGAGACCATAAGCTGTCTTTGTACTCTGTATGATCTTGTCTTCAGACATTGGCTTTCCTATCCTACGTCTCAGTCTTTCAGTTCCAGCCTCAGGAGCAAGAGTCACCGAGGTCTTCCTTACAATTTTAAGGGCGGACCCAAGCTCCTCCGTTAGCGCGTCGGCTCGGACTGAGGAGAGGGAGAGTGAGGTCTTGGTCATATTCAAGATTTCTTCCAACTTTCTCAGGAGATCTATCAGATGAGGATAATCTGCCGGGGACAAGGAGACGAGCGACATCTCCTCCCACCCTGAGCTTCGAAGGCCTTTCTTGACCAGCTCAAGTATGTCTGAAGGGGATCTCTTTCTCAGCGGACCATACATGACGGCCGACTGGCAAAACTTGCAGGAGCGGGGACAGCCTCTCATCATCTCGACGGCAAACCTGTCATGGGTAATTCCGCAATAAGGGACTATAGGTTCACCGGGGAAATCCTCCAGGGACAGCGTTTTTGTGACTCTTTTCGTGATTTCGGCAGGGGTGCCCAAAGAGGGAACGTAGCTTCCAGGTATCTGCGCAAGCGCCGCCAGTGTTTCTCCTCTGCTGGTCTTCTCCTTTTTCGTTCTCAGCAGAACTTCAGCGAGCTCCTTGACTGACTCCTCTCCGTCTCCTATGAAGAAACAGTCGATGAACTCTGCCAGAGGTTCAGGATTGAGGCAGCAAGGGCCTCCCGCTATGACCAGAGGATGAGTTTCTTCTCTGTCCGCAGACCTGAGCGGCAATCCTGACAAGTCAAGCATATTCAGGATGTTTGTGTAGGTCAGCTCGTATGCAACCGAGAAGGCCACCACGTCAAACTGACCAACCGGAACCCCAGACTCTAGCGCAAACAAAGGGATGCTGTTCTTTCTCAGCAGATTTTCCATGTCTGTCCAGGGAGCAAAGAACCTTTCACAGGCTATCTGAGGAAACTTATTCAGAAGATGGTAGACTATGCGAACACCAAGATTGGACATTCCAATTTCATATCTATCGGGATAGGCAAGAGCAACTCTCAAGTTTACAGAATTGTGATCTTTGTGGATGGAGTTGAACTCGTTACCCACGTAGGTCGCAGGCCTTCTCACGTACGGAAGGAGACTTTCCACGTCAACCTTCATCGATCAACCTCCACCCTGGCAAGGAGCCTGTTCCACTCAGTGTCCGTCGTTTTCTGTATCTCTTCAATCTCTTTGGCTGTCAAATGCTTGAACCTGCCTTGCATCTTTACATAACCTCCAACCGGAATCCCCTTGGGCTGGACTGTTATCCTGTAATCAGTCCCATTCTCCACTTCGTAAAGTGGAAATGTCTTTGACTCAACAGCCATTCTTGCCAGCTTTATTGTCAGTTCAGGAGAGTATCTCCAACCGGGAGGACACGGGCTGAGTATGTGGATGAAGCGCGCTCCTCTTATCTTCTTGGCCTTTCTCACCTTTGCCTTCAAATCCTCTGGATACGCCACGGAAGCAGTCGCAGCATACGGTATACGATGAGCAGCCATTATCTCAACCATATTCTTCTTGCGTGTGAGTTTTGGATGTCTTGCAGGTGTGGTTGTTGTCCAAGCCCCTTTGGGTGTAGCTGAGCTTCGTTGAATTCCGGTGTTCATGTAGGCCTCATTGTCGTAGCAGACATATATGAAATCGTCGTCTCTTTCTGCGGCTCCTGAAAGGGCCTGAATGCCGATATCGAATGTACCACCGTCTCCTGCCCAGGCCACAACCTGAATGCCCTTTTTCTTCTTCACCTCAAAAGCAGCTCTTATGCCCGATGCGCATGAGGCTGCGGTCTCGAAGGCTGTGTGATAGATTGGAATTCTGAAACCTGAATAGGGAAAAGGACCAGCGATTATCGTATAGCAGCAGGCAGGTAGAACCAATACCGTTCTCTTTCCCAGAACAGTCAGCACATGACGCATTGCTACTGGAGCACCGCACCCCTGACATGCCAGGTGACCCGAAGTCATGATCCCGCTTTCTAAGACATCCAAATCTACGTCTTCAGGCCTACCCATATAATCTCCTCCTCAGGTTCATCCGCCTTCATAGTTGACTCTATGATCTGTCTCACAGTCTGTGGAGTTATGTCCCTCCCGCCAAGCCCGGCAACATAGCCGAAAATAGGCTTGCGACCTTCCTTGTACATAATGGATCTGATCTCCGATGCGAAAATACCCCCGTGTCCAAAGGAGATATTTCTGTCTATTACTGCCACTTTCTTGCATCTCTTAAGAACCTTTCTTATCTCTTCGGCTGGAGAAGGTCTGAAAACTCTGACTTTCAACAGTCCAACCTTCACTCCCTCATTTCGCATTTTTTCTATGGTGTATCTGGAGGTTGATGACACTGTTCCTGAAGTAACCACAATTGTCTCTGCGTCATCACACATGTATGGTTCTACAAGCCTGTACTGCCTGCCAAAAGTCTTGTTAAACTCAGCGTGGGCCTTTTCCACGACATCCAGCGTATTCTCCATTGCCTTCTGAATCTTGTATCTAAACTCAAAATAGACATCCGGAGTAGCAAGGCCACCAAACGCATGAGGTTCATTGACATCAATCTTAAAGGGGGCCTTGTAAGGAGGGAGATAGGTATCAACCAGTTTCTGATCGGGTATATCGACGGGCTCGAACGTGTGAGAAAGCACAAAAGCATCCAAGACCAGCATGGAAGGAAGCATGACCTGTTCTGATATCTTGAAAGCCTGAATGACCGTATCCAGGACCTCCTGGTTGGACTCACAGTAGAACTGTATCCAGCCCGTATCCCTCTGCGAAAGTGAGTCATTCTGGTCTGTCCAAATCGACCACGGCGCTGCCATGGCTCTGTTCACGTTTACCAGCACTATTGGCAACCTTGCTCCAGCGGCCCAGTGTAACAGTTCATGCATCAGAGCAAGCCCTTGCGCACTGGTGGCCGTAAAAGCCCTTGCACCGGTCGCGGAGGCCCCAATGCAGGCTGCCATTGCCGAGTGCTCGGATTCAACCTTTATAAACTCGGTACCTGTCTTCTTCTCAGCACACATTTCGGAGAGAAGCTCGACAATCTGGGTTTGGGGTGTTATAGGGTAGGCTGCAATAACCTCAGCTCTGGAGAGCATGGCGCCGTGTGAAGCCGCATGATTCCCTGCAATCACCTTTCTCATCTCCTACCCCCGGTCTTCCTCCCGATACGAACTGCGTCGAATGCCTCCCTGGCTGCCTTCTCATTCGACGCTAGGTTGGTCGGGACTTCCTCTCTTATAGCCTCTACCACTGACTCAATGCTGACAAGACCGGTTATCCGGACAAAGGCGCCCACTATCGATGTATTCACTATTGGTGAGGCCTTGGTGCCCAGCCCGTACTTTAGAGCTATTTTTGTGGCATCCACAGAGGCAACATTGAACTGCTCTGGTGCATCAATCTCATGTGGAGGCAGTTTACTGTTTATCAGTGCCCATCCACCGGCTTTCAAGCCTTCAGTCACATCTACCACAGGCATTAGAGTATGGTCGAGCACGATTATGTGGTCAGGCTCATATATTCTGCACCGCAAGTTTATGAGATTGTCATCGACTCTGGCATAGGCTGCTACCGGAGCACCTCTTCTCTCCACACCAAACTCGGGGAAAACCTGAACAAACTTGCCTGCCTTGAAAAAGGCGGACGCCAGCACCTTTGAGGCGACAACAGTTCCTTGTCCTCCTCTGCCGTGTATTCTTATTTCTATCATTTACATTACCTCAGAATATATAGCTTATTTCAGGACGATAATACTATTTTTTGTGATTAGGCCTGTCCATACTCCAGCCACTTTTTCTCCAATTCGAGTATAACCCAGAAGAGAACCGATAGCAAGTGTACCCTCTTGGCCAGGGAGACAGAAAAAGGCAGAGTCCCGTCTCCAGCTCCGTTCTTAGGCGATAAAACTAGAATTAAGTCCGGTGCCCCTGCACAATTTCCGGGCTCTATTCTGGCATTCTGGACAAGACAAAAATGGAGTTTGAGAAAAACTGGTATCGCCGCTGTCGCGACGACATGGAGAGCACCTGCCAATCTACCTCTCTTAATCAGCTCTGAGTAACGGCCGCCATGTCGGTTCTAAATGCTACCACTCTATTCTTTCCCGCCCTTTTCGCCGCATACAGCGCCTTGTCAGCTGACTCAAGAGCGGTCTCTGTATCGTTTGCATCTTCTGGATAACTTGCGACTCCGCCGCTGATAGTCAATTTCCCGCCTGGTTGGGTCTCTTCTCCCGGGAACTTCTCCCTCTCAACCAGGAACCTTATTCGCTCCGCTAACCTATAAGCACCTTCTTTGTTCACATGGGGCACGATTATTATGAACTCTTCTCCCCCGTATCGCGCAGGGATGTCTATCTGACGAGTGTTCTCTCTAAGCAACTGCCCTATGCGCCTCAGTACCTCGTCACCGGCAGGATGGCCGTGCTGGTCATTGTAGCTCTTGAAGTGGTCAATATCGAACATTATGAAACTAAGCATGTGACCTATGTCTTTGTATCTTGTTATTCTGCTTGCTTCAATTTCAAGAAGTTCCTTGAATTTCCTCTTGTTGAAGAGCTGTGTTAGGCCATCAGTATCTGCAAGATGTTGGGTCTTTTCAAAAAGCTTGGCGTTCTCCATTGCCATGGCGCCGATACTGGCAATGGTACGCAATATGACCTTTTCCAGTTCCGTGCAAACATTCAACCTTGACAAGTTCAAGACCCCCATGAGCTCATCTCTGAAGTAAAGAGGTGCACAAATCTCGGTAATGAGACCACTGTGTGTTGTCTCTTCTATCCTCTCTCTTACGATGTTGCTCTCCTTCTCGAAGTCCTTTCTTGCCATGATTACCCTTTTCACCGCCGTATAACCTATGAAACCTTCACCCATATTGATTGTGAGATCCCTCGGAACCTCAGCCGGAAGGCCATAGGCCAAGTGCAGCTTCAGCTTCTTCCCATCCGCGGTGGGAAGAAAGAAGGATGCCTCACCAGCGTCCAGAATCTTTTCCACCGCAGACATGAGCCTCTTGGGTATCATTTCTCTGCTCTCGAGCGAGCCAAGGTCTCTCGCCAGATCCTGCATGAGAGTAAGCTGTGCTGTCTTGTGACTAATCTCAGATTCAAGCGACTCTACATTGTCTGATATGGCTCTCACCCGTTCCCGAGAATCAGCCTCTATCTTCTTTATCCTGGCCTGGACAGCCTGTATCTTGGCCTTGGCAAGCGCCCTCTCGACCGCAGATTTCCGGTATGTAGTTACTGCCAGAGTAATCGTGACAAGAAGAGCAAGTCCGAGAAATACAAGTATAGGCAAAAGATTTGAGAATTGGCCCATTGACATCATCCCATCTCACAGATTCGTTTCCGCACTTCCCTGTATGCCTCCTCAATGCCACCCAGGTCTTTTCTGAACCTGTCCTTGTCAAGTTTTTCCTTGGTTTCGCTGTCCCAAAACCGACATGTATCCGGAGATATCTCATCCCCGACAAGAATCTCATCGCCTGAGGCACCGAATTCCAGCTTGAAATCGACAAGGTCGATATTTCTGTCCTTGAGGAACGCCTTTAATACCTCATTTGCTCTGAAGGCAGCATCCTCCATCTTTTCTAGAGTCTTCTCTTCAACAAGACCCAAGGCCCTGATATGGTACTCGTTGATCAACGGATCATGGAGTTCATCATCTTTAAGATGGTACTCAAGAACAGCAGACTTAAGGGTTTCACCCTCCCGAATACCAAGCCTCCTTGACATACCGCCTGCTACAGTATTCCTAATAGTGACCTCGATAGGAAACATCTGGAGACCCTTTACGAGCATGTCAACCTCATCCAGCTTCTCAACAAAATGGTTGCTTACCCCATTTGAGGCGAGAACTTCGAAGAGCCTTGCAGAAATCGCATTGTTGTAGGCACCCTTTCCCTGGATAATTCCTTTCTTATCGCCATCTCCTGCAGTTGCATCGTCTTTGAAAGTCTGAATCAGAAGTTCAGGTTGATCGGTCTCATACAAGATCTTCGCCTTTCCTTCGTAGAGCTTTTTCCCTTTCTTAGTCACTCCACACCCGCCCTTTCGAAAATCCTATCAACATTCTTCAAGTGTTCTTCCATGTCAAAACATGCATCTAACTCATCAGTTGTGAGCTTATCCCTGAGCTCTTTGTCTTCAAGAAGTACGTCTCTCAAGTTTTTGCCGGACTCTAAGGCAACGGTCGCATTTCTCTGGACTATCTCGTAGGCCTCCTCCCTGGACAAACCTTTCTTCACCAGTTCCAGCAGAACCCTTTCAGAGAAGACCAGCCCCTTGCTCATTGAAATATTCTCAAGCATTTTCTCTTTATGCACGGCAATGTTGTCAACCACGTCTTTGAATTTCCGGAGCATGTAGTCAACCATGATAGTGCTGTCAGGAATAATCACCCTTTCTGAAGAGGAATGGCTTATGTCCCTTTCACCCCAGAGTGCTATATTCTCAAGACTGGCAAGAGCATTGGTCCTCACCAATCTGGCAAGCCCACACATCCGTTCGCATACTATTGGGTTTCTCTTGTGAGGCATGGCTGAACTACCCTTCTGGCCTGATCTGAACGGTTCTTCCAGTTCTCCAATCTCGCTCCTTTGAAGAGATCTCACCTCCGTGGCGAACCTCTCTATAGACGCGGCCGTTATGGCGAGAACATTCAGATAATAGGCATGCCTGTCCCGCTGAACAATCTGCGTGGACACAGGCTCCGGCTGCAACTCGAGCTTCTCGCAGACGTATTTCTCGACATCCGGACTTATGTTACCATAATTGCCGACTGCGCCGGAAATCTTGCCGAAGGAGATCTCATCAACAGCCGTCTCCATGCGCTCCCTGTTGCGGACGACCTCCACGTACCAAGAGAGAAACTTCAGACCAAGGGATGTAGGCTCAGCCTGAATACCGTGAGTCCTACCGAGAATTGGAGTCCATTTGTACTCAAGGGCCTTGGTTTTCAATGAACTGACCAGAGCATCTAGATCTTCAATGATGATTTGGCCCGCTTCCCTCATCAGAATCGCCAGCGTCGTGTCCAGTACATCAGAAGAAGTCATACCCAGATGGACATATCTGGCATCGGGCCCTATATGATTGGCAAGGCTCGTCAAGAAAGCTACAACATCGTGCCTCACCTTTTTTTCAATCGTCGATATCTCTTCAAGATCGTAGCTGGCCTGGGACCTGATTCTCTTCGCAGACTCTTTGGGAATCAGACCCAGTTCTGCCTGGGCTTCACATGCTAGTATCTCAATTTCAAGCCAAGTATCAAACTTCTTCGTCAAAGACCATACTTGGCCCATCCGGGGGAACGTATACCTAGAAATCATAGGCTGGTCCCTGTCTTCTGCCAAGCGTATTATTATACCCGCACTGCCCACCTTTTGTCAACTCTTTTAGGCCGCTACGCTTCATTTCTCTTTTCTCCGCAGTTCTATTACTGCAAAAGCAGTATGTACCATCTTTCCCTCCCTGACTATTTCGAGTTCGACCCTTTCGCCGACATACGTGGAGAGGAGAAAGTTTTCCCAATCGACTTCATCCCTTATCAGCCCGGAGTCGGCTCGCTTGATTACATCGCCACGCCTGATGCCTGCCTTTCCGGCCGAACTACCTCTATCAACCTCGACCACCAGCACACCTGCGTTCGATTTAAGTCCAAGGGCCCGTGATACTTCTTCTGTAATCGATTGCGTGTGGGCTCCAATCCATGGCTTTCTGATTCGACCGTATCTTGTGATGTCATCTATGATCCTCTTTGCGTAACTAATTGGCCGGGCAAAACCTACCCCTTCTGAACCACCGCCTGAGGTGAAGATGAACGTATTGATACCAATCATCTCCCCATCTGCGTTCACCAGCGGGCCTCCCGAGTTACCGGGATTTATGGCGGCATCAGTCTGTATCATGTCTCTGTACAGAGCACTAGACCTGTGACCAGACCTTATTGATCTGTGCAGTGCGCTGATCACACCGACTGTTACTGTCGGCTGGGTGTCGTCCAAAAGATATCCAAAGGGATTCCCTATAGCTATGGCCCATTCTCCTATTATCAGGTCGTCCGATTGGCCTATCGTGGCAACTGGCAGGTTTCCCCCTCTTATCTTGACTACTGCCAGATCAACTGCTGCGTCCGCGTCCACCAGTTCTCCGGCCATGACCCGCCCGTCAGGCAGAGTAACCTTTATCTGCTCTGCGCCCCGAACCACATGTTCATTTGTCAGAATATATCCCTCGGACCTCACTATTACACCCGAACCAAGACTTTGAATCTGTTCTTTGTAAACCCTGGGAGCAAACAGATCACCGAAATATTCCCTGATTACCGGATCGGCAAAAAAACCGGGGAAAGGATGTGAGGCATAGAGTTTGGTCTGCAGGACATTAATAGAAACGACAGCAGGACCGACTTTCTCCGCGGCCCTGACTATGGCATTCACTCTTGAACTGGTGATATCATTGTTCGCCTCTTGCGAAAAGGTGTGCACAGCAAAAACCAGGAACAGACCTGCTGCCAAAACCAGAATTGCTATTCTTCGCAAGGGCGACACCTCATTGGAATCGGCTAGGTTGACCGCTGGGCTACTCTTTCTTGCCAGCCTTTTCTGCCTTCTCCCAGTCCTCCTTAAACCTCGTGATACCCACGTCCGTCAGCGGATGACGGAACATTTTGTTTATGATGGCAAAGGGGATGGTGGCTATGTCTGCGCCGATAAGGGCTGCTTCGACTACGTGCACAGGATGCCTGATTGAGGCGACAATCACCTCAGTGGTTATGTCATAGTTCTCGTATATGGTCACTATCTTTCTTATCAAATCCATTCCTGTCTGCCCGGCATCGTCCAACCTTCCTATGAATGGACTCACGAATGCCGCGCCGGCCTTGGCGGCCAGAAGAGCCTGATTAGCAGAAAAGACAAGGGTCATGTTGACTCGGATTCCCTCAGAAGAAAGTATCCGTGCGGCTTTTACGCCCTCTTTCGTCAGTGGAACTTTTATGGTTATGTTCTTGGCAATCTTCGACAGCTCCCTCGACTCTGACACTATCCCGTTCGCGTCCAGGGACATTCCCTCAGCATTGACCGGCCCCTGGACCATTTCACATATCATCTTGAGAATCTTCTGTGGATCCTCCTTGGTCCTTTCCATCTCTCTACCCAATAATGTCGGATTGGTAGTAACCCCGTCCAGTATGCCCAGACTGGCAGCCTCCCTTATCTCTTCCTGGTTCGCTGTGTCAATGAAGAATTTCATGCTCAGCATTCCTCCTCTCAGGTCTTCCTGTCTCTGATTTGAACTGTCAACAACAGCTCTCCTTTAGTATTTCACCGCCACGAGAAAAAGGCCGTGCGGCGGAGCCGTAGGGCCAGCTCTCCTTCTATCCTTAGCCTCCAGAATGTGCGCAATATCCTCCATGCTATGTCTTCCCCTCCCAACATCCACCATGGTTCCAACCATAACACGAACCATGTTGTGGAGGAACCTGTTCGCCTCTATCTCATACTGCAGCACATCTGCTTTTCTTCTCCACACCGAAGAATAGACCACGCAACTGCTTTCGTCAACAGTCGATTTTGCCACGCAGAAACTGGTGAAATCGTGACTACCAATGAACACATCTGAAGCCCTCTCCATTTCACCTATATTCAAGTTATACTTGATGTGCCATGCGTATCTCCTTCTAATAGGAGACCTTATGACACATATGTCATACCGATAGACCCTGGACTTTGCGCTGAACCTCGAATGAAAGTCCGGGGAAACTTCATCTGCTGACTTGACCACGATATCAGCAGGCAATCTGGAATTGAGTGCTCGCTTCAGAATGTGAGTGGGCATATCTGAACTCGTCCTGAAGTTTGCCACCTGGCCGCAGGCGTGAACCCCTTCGTCGGTCCTCCCTGCTCCTGTAAGACGAATCTCTTCGGAAAGAAGTTCTTGCAAAACAGATTCAATTGTCCCCTGGACAGTTCTTAGGCCCGGCTGTATCTGGAAACCGTGGAAGTCAGCACCGTCATACTCCATCACCAGTCTTACGTTTCTCGTGGCCTCATTTGCATCCACTGCGGCTCCATTCATCTCAACGCGCAACCAACAGGGCAAGAGAAACCAGTATCACAGATAAGACAAGAGAAATGTAATCGGCCCGACGCATTCTCCTTTCTATCAATCTTGTTCTCTCCGCACAACTGCGAAAGCATCTGGACTCCATCGCCAGGGCAAGTGTATCTGCTTTCCTGAACGTGGACAGAATAACTGGAACGAGCAGAAAGACAGCAGACCTCAGAGCTCTCAACCCCTTTCCCTCAAGAGGAGCACCCCTTGATCTCTGTGCCAGAGCTATCTCACCCACCTCATCCACAAGTACTGGAACATAGCTGAGGGCGAACGCGGACATGAGACCCAGTTCATGAATCGGCACCTTCAGTTTTGTTAGAAAACCCAGGGGTCTGGATATTCCATAGGTCAGGTCCAGAGGGGCGGTAGTCAGAGTAAGAACAGAAGCAGCAGTTATGACCAAAACAAGCCTGCAAACCGAAACGGCGGCTGCCGCAATCCCCTCAAAAGTCATATTCAAGAATCCAAGTCGGGCAATCACAGTTCCTTCGGTGAAAAAGAGATTGAGAAAGACTGCCAGCGCAATCAGCCAGACAAAGAACTTAAGATTTTTCACCGCATACTTGAGGGGAACACGCGAAAGACCGATGGCGACAGCCAAGAAAGCATAGAGGAGCAGAAAGGAGGCAGGCCTTTTGGCATAGAGAGAAGCGGCCATCAGAAGAAGCGCCACCAGGAGCTTGGTACTGCTGTTCAGTCGATGGACCAAGGAGTCAGACTTGTAGAACCTACCCAGTGTGAGATCCACAAGGGCCATCCAGCCTCCTGTGTGGAAAGTCTAACTCAGCTTTCCAACGGCCTTCTCCACCTCTTCCAGAACTTCCCCGGATCTGACAACAGATGTGAGCCGGTTGACATCATTGAAGAGAGGCCTGTCCTCGTCAAGAAACTCCACGTACTTCCGTATCACGTCGTAGGCCACCTTTACGCCTTTCCCGGGCTTGAGAGGCTTCCTTAAGTCCACGGCCTGTGCACCGGCCATCAACTCTATGGCCACCACGGCATCAGCATTCTCGATTATCTGTTTTGTCTTTATCGCAGTGGTCATACCCATGCTGACGAAATCTTCCTGATCTGCCGCTGCCGGAATGGATCCTGTGGCAGCCGGGTGGCAGAGGATTCTGTTTTCACATACCAGTGAACCAGCCGTGTACTGAGTTAGCATCAATCCTGCAAACATTCCAGCTCCTTTTGAGAGAAATGCGGGAAGGCCCATGCTCAGATTCGGGTTCATCAGCCTGTTCATTCTTCTTTCTGAGAGTGCAGCAACGGTCGTCACCGAAGTCCCGAGGTACTCCAGAGGTAGTGCAAGGGGCGTTCCCTGAAAATTCGCTCCGGTAATGCATATTCCACCCTCGTCTTCGAAGAAGAGGGGGTTGTCGCCCACGCCGTTTGCCTCAATCTCAAACGCGCCTCTTGTGTGTTTCAGTGCATCTTTCGCCGCACCAATGACCTGTGGGGAGCTTCTCAGGCTGTACGCATCCTGCACCTTTTTCCCCTTCTGCTTCAAGAGCTCACTCCCTTCAACAATCTTGCGGACATTTGAGGCGCACTCAACGGCGCCTGGAAATCCTCTCACCTCGTGGAGTCTCGTATCATATGCAAGCATGTTCGCGTTCAGCACCTCAAGAGTCATTGCGCACGCGATCTCTGAGGTCTTTATCCACCTTTCCGCATCGTGGATCTGGAGTACACCCATCCCCAGGATGACATTTGAGCCGTTGATTGTGGCAAGTCCATCTCTCGCCTCATATCTGATAATCGGTATGCCGGCCTTGTCCATAGCCTCCCTGCCACTCATTCTCTTCCCTTCAAAGATGGCCTCTCCCTCACCAATGGGAACCAGGGCCATCTGGGCCATTGGTGAAAGGTCCCCGCTGGCTCCAACAGAACCTTTCTGGCACATAATGGGTGTCACGCCCTTGTTCAGCATGTTTACAAGTGTTTCAACGATCACTAGCCTTATGCCCGAGTGGCCATTGCACAGGACGTTTATTCTGGTGAGTATGGCTGCCCTGACAGCGTCTTCCTCGACTGGTTCGCCATAGCCTGCAGCGTGACTGTAAACTAGATATCTCTGAAACTTCTCAACCTGTTCAGGTGTCAATACCACTTCCGAAAGCTCACCTATGCCAGTGGTCACACCATACATGACTGCTCTTTCCTTCACTTTTCTGTCGACTATTTCTCTGCACTTCTCTATCTTCCTCATGGCATCTGGTGAGATTACTATCTTCTCCCTGCCGCGAGCTACCTTCAATATCTTCTCGACGGTCAGATTCTTCCCTGTCATTTGTATTGCCATTGGCAAACCTCCTCTTAATCTTGAAAGGCCATTCTATCCGGCAGGCGTTCCTTTTTCAACTCAAATCTAATGAAGAACGAGGAAAGAATCTCTGGATGACTCCTTCACAGCAAAGCCCCCCCGGGAATCATCCCAGGAGGGCTCCAGTTTCCAAGAAAGTGTTCCTCAGCGCAGAATAGTCATCTTCCTTGCAGCGGTGAAATCACCTGCTGTCAAGCGATAGAAGTATGTACCGGTCGATACTTCTCTTCCCATCTCGTCTCTACCATCCCACGTCACTTCCTTGTATCCAGCCTTTTCCATGCCGTATGCCAGGGTCTTCACAAGCCGTCCAGTGATGTCGTAGACTTTGAGAGCGACCTGACTCTCCTCGGCCAAAGCATAACTGACTGTCACCTGCGATCTGGCAGGATTGGGGACACTCTGGTTCAGGGTAAAGACTTTTGGAACTGTAAGGTTCGGTCGAGTTTCCTCAGCAACGCCCACCCAGTTGCTCCTATCGAAGTAGCAGTAGTTGGCGCCACTAGCGACATAGATCGTCCCGTAGTCATTCCCGGGCACCCACTCTATCCTGGGCCCGACAGTGCCGCCGGTGGTAACGTCGAAGTCATTCACTGGGACAATTGAGGTCCATGGCAGCCAGTAAGAAGGGTTTGAAGTGTGAAAGACTGTATCGGGTTCTCCCCCGATTTCTACCTCGTAGACAACATGCCATCCCCCGCCCATCCGGCCAGTAACATTAGGACTCCATGATCCTACAGCAGTCGTGTCGCCAATATACGACCAATACCAGTTGGCACCACCATTGGGTGAGGTCAAGTACTTAATCCAGTAAGTACTCGCGCCCAAATTCTCATAGACACAGATCACCGTGTCACCCCAGCAACCAATCGAGCTAAACCTTGCGACTGGTCCGGTTAGCTCGCTGATGAAATCGTTGAAATTCGACCCGGACCACCCAGCAATGTGGACGTCATCGTCGGTTTCGATCCAGGAGAACCAGGTGTGTAAGCTTCCGAAGTTTTGATTCCAGTGGGAGTCCAGCCCTCGTTCTGCATCGACCACACCGGTGGCAACCTCGACGAAGCTCAATCCGCCAGCATCATCCCAGAAGAGCACCAGACTACCGTCTGCAAGAATGGCGGAGTAGTAAACCCGGTTATTGGTAGCCTCTGCATTCGCACTCAGGTCAAGATCCCTTATCTCACTGTTCTTGTCGAAGATCGTTTTAAAACCGTAGGTAGCATCAGAGCTGCCGTCGGATACCAAGTGCCTTCTCAATCGAGCGCTCTCCTGGTCTGTGTTGCCGGTGTAGGACACCCAGAAAAAGCCGCCTACAACAGTAGCACTTATGTCGTTTATCTCATAGCCGGCAAACCAGCTGTAACTCTCCGACCAGCTCGCACCATCATCTGTGGAAATGTTGACTGTCCACCGAAAAGTCCCGGCGTCATCCAATAGAACTGCAGCGAAGAGGTGTCCAGTGCCCCCGTCAAAATCAAGCTCCTCATTATAGATATCATCCCGGGTTCCGATTCTCACATCACTGCCCCAGAGATTTTGCCTCTTAGGAGTCTCTATGGGCGTTTTCCAACTTACACCCACTGCAACCTGCTGGATGTCCATCAGCTTGCCTAGCTCCCTGAATAGGTAGAGGGCGTGCCCGTAGGCGCCGTTGTTCCACGCGTCCTCCACCTTCTCAGCCTGAGCGAGAACTTCCTGAGACATACCCGTGGGCAGCTCGAGCTTGATTAGCGCGTTCTCCCTTTCGGCAGGCGTCAGATTCTCCAGCTTTTGCCAAATAGGCTCCTGGCTGGTGGTTTTCTCCCGCCTCCAATGCCTTACCGATTCATCGGCTTTGCTGGCTGGTTCAATCCGGCCGTGATTCACCTCGGTTTCTGTCTGGACCCCGTATATATTTGGTATGATCTCTTGCACATTTTTCGGTGTATTCGACCGGACCGCATTCTGGGTGACTGGCCCTCCCGACGTACTAACTTCATCTGCGCGAGCTGAATCCAACCCGCTTGATAGGAGTGCCAATCCAAAGACTACCAGCATTAGAGTGGATAACCGTAGACAAAATCGCAATCTAAGCATCACTGTTCCTCCTGTTCAACAAAAATGGAAATCCCAGAAACGTTTCTCCGCTCCTCCAACGAGATCTGATGTCTTCGCACCTCCCTTCTGAAGATACAAAGGTTAAACCCCACCGCCACATCAACCGCAGCCTCTCAACTTTTCATTGTTCAGTTTTTGCGAAAGCAAGGAAAGAACTGAACGCATGTGAGGACATCTCAACTGGCGCATCAGCCCTGATATCCGATGCTTCTGTCTGGACACACGATTCACGGGCTACTGCACGGTCCCTACCTTTACTTGCCCCCTTCATCACCTCCTCCACCACCGCATGTCAAAGTAGACACCCCATACTTCAATTTGTTCTTTGCATTATATTTGAAATCCTCCTCTTGTCAAGGAAAAATCCTGAACCCATGGCGACCCCGTGTATCTCACTTCGCGAGAAACGGGGCAGGCAGGTGTAAACTTTTGAACTTTTGCCCTTTCACCTCCTCAAGACCTTCGTCACTGCCGTTGCTGAGGCCCCAAACGCCCTGGCAACCTCAGAAGCAGACAACCCGTACATGGCCACTGAGATCACAAATGCCTTGTGGCGAAGTGTTCGCTCAGTTCTCCCGCGAGGATCGAGTAACAGCCCTGGATTGACCGCCAATTGGCGACTTACAGCAAAAGTCAATTCCTGTCCGGCCCGTTTCACGAGGTCACCATGCAGTGGGCAATTTTTCTTTCAAACCAGGGTTCTATCTGGTATTCTCGCCGGAATGACGTACATAAGGCGCAATTTTACGCTCACAGCTCTGAACGGCATTTTCTTCAACTTCGCTTCTGCCTTCCTTTCTGAAACTACTGTGCTCCCTGCATTCATCAGCAATCTTACAAATTCAAGGGTTCTCGTAGGATTGGCAGGATCGCTACAAAGAGCATCCTGGCCTCTACCGCAGGTGATTGTTGCCCCCTTTGCAGAGCGGACGGAAAGGAAGATGCCCATTTACATCCATAGCGCATTTGTGCGATTCTTCTCCCTTCTCGCCTTGTCTCTGGTCACCTTCTCATTTGGAAGGTACGCCTCTCCCCTGCTTCTGGCCGTGTTCTTCGTTGTGTATGCAATCTTCTCCCTCTCAGGGGGAGTCGCAGGCCTATCCTTTATGGACATTGTGGCCAAGGCCATCCCTGCCAACAGGAGAGGATCACTCTGGGCAATCAGAATCTCTGTAGGTTCAGGATTCGCCGTAATAGGAGGCTTTATTGTCAGACATCTGCTTCGGACTTTGCCCTTTCCTGTCAACTACGGGACCATCTTTCTGATATCCACAGCCCTCGTGGCCGTGGGTCTCACACTTTTCAGTTTCGTTGTAGAACCGATTCAGCCGGTGAGAAAGGAAAGAAAGGGATTGAAAGAACACCTCCGCGAGGGAAGGCTCATATTCCGCAAAGATGCAAACTACAGGGGCCTGGTGCACGTAAGGCTACTCATCGGAATCTTGTTTATGGCATTCCCATTCTACGTAGTTTTCGCAAAGGAGACCGGTGGGTTTGAGGAATCTTCAGTAGGATTTCTTCTTGCCGCGCAGATGCTGGGCCTCATGTTGTCAAACATTCTATGGGGGAACATTGCAAACAGATTCGGCTCAAGACTTGTTCTCATCGGAACATCCCTCTCCGGGATTGTCCCGCCGCTGGGAGCTCTGCTCTTTCCACTCCTGACGCCGGGGCAGTGGTACTTTCCAGTCTTGTTCTTTGTCATGGGAGTGTCTGGTGCGGGACTCAGATTGGGATATTCCACATTTCTTCTGGATATCTCTCCACCACTAGAAAGACTGACATACATCGGCTTCATCAATACTACAATAGCGCCGGTCCTCTTCCTGCCCACCGTCGCTGGTGTAATCGTAGATACCATCTCTTATGAGGTTCTTTTCGGAATGGCCGCTCTCGCCGGCGCACTTGCCCTGTACAAGTCTATTCTTCTCAAGGAAGTCAGAAGACCCGACACCAAGACATAAGGTCTAAGACGCAGGATGTAAGATAGCTGTACGATGGCTATGAGCCATCAGCTTCTGAAAGCGTTTTCGGCTTTCAATTTCGCAATTTCTGATGTGGCGTTTCGGGGCCGGGAGGATTTTCCTAATTTCGTGTTTTGTGTTAGCAATCTGAAATTCGAAGAATTTCGTGTGATGGCTTTTGCCCATTTCGTACAATCTACTGGCGCTTTATGATCGCTGTTCCAGGAGGGGGAACAAAGGTGAACTGGCCCTTGGGCACAGGTACATTAATTCGTATCTTACGAAAGGTGTAGTCTATCCGGTTTGCGTGTTTGTCAAAGACAGTCAACCCGGTTATCAGATATGACCTGCGGGATATCTTTGCGTAGAGGCTGTCATAGTAGTTCGACTCCTGGCGTGGTATCAATCTCAAAACGTACCTGTCCTTATTCTTCCCCACAAGCTCACTTTCGAATTGCTTGGATACATTGAAAATCAGGCTCCCCAATTGGGGATATGTCTCCTTGTTTAGACTGTAAAGCATGGCCTGCTTCGCACTTTTGATATAGACCCACAGGCTTCCTACATTTGAGATCATCAATTGTGTATCGGGCTCGAAAACGGACATCCTCATCTTATCAGGTTTTTCTATGAGCAGGTGGCCCGCGAACTGAGTCTTCCTATCGTTCGAAGAGTATGTGATCTTCTGAGAGAAATCGGCGGAGATTGTCTGTATCTTGTCGTATTTCTCCCCCACCTTTTTCAGGATATCACTACCACCCAAGGATAGACTTGTCAGAATAACGAGAAAGCAGACGACCAACTTCATAGCTGAATTTGCCTCTCCTCGCTGACCAGAACCTCTCTCGCCTTACTTCCAGAATAGGGGCCCACAATCCCCTGCCGCTCCAGCTGGTCTATCAGTCTCCCAGCCCTCGCATATCCAATCCTCAAGCGCCTCTGGAGCAAAGAGACTGAAGCTATCTTGTGCCTGACAACCAGATTCTTGGCGTTCTCAAACAGTTCGTCAAGCTCTCCATCCCCTGAAAGATAACTTCTCTTACTCTCTTGCTCACTCTGAGCCTTCTCATCCAGTTTCGGATAGTATTCCATGCCGTAGAATGTGGAAAAAGCCTCTTCTTCGTCCATCAACTTTTCTGATGCCAACTTCTGAGCGAGAGACAAGAGTGCCTCGCGCCTTCCGGGCGTGCGCCTGTCCACTATGCTGTCCACCACATCTTCTTCCATGACAATTCGAATCACTTCAGACACTTTGTCTTTTGGAAAGAACCTAGCAAGCATAGTGGCAAGATGCTTACGCGACCACAGTCTAGCTATCCTTTTGGCTTCTTGAGTGGAGATGTAGGCTCCGTGTATTCTGACTGGCTCGCCCTTGCCAGGGGGAAGGAAGAGCATGTCCCCCCTGCCCAGCAGCTTCTCTGCTCCGTTCATGTCCAGTATTGTCCTCGAGTCTGTTTTGGAGGCAACCTGAAACGCGATCCTGGCAGGAAAGTTCGCTTTTATCAACCCCGTTATCACATCCACTGAAGGTCTCTGAGTAGCGAGTATCAGATGAATTCCAACGGCCCGGGACATCTGTGCCAGTCTGGTAAGAGTCTCTTCTATTTCTGTGGGAGCAGTAATCATCAAATCTGCAAGTTCATCAACTATGATGACTATGTAGGGCTTCTTCTTCGGCATCTTGTTGTTGTAACCTTCAATGTCTCTCACACCGACCGTGGCGAACTCTCTGTATCTCATGTCCATCCAGATGATTACTTCTTTCAACTGGTCAAGGGATTTCTTGGGTTCGGTCAGGACAGGGGTTATCTGGTGTGGAACACCATTGTATACCGGCAGTTCAAGTCTCTTCGGATCAATCATCAAGAACCTTACCTCTGATGGACTTGCACCGTAAAGAATGGAAGCAACCATCGAGTTGATCGCCACAGATTTCCCAGAGCCTGTTGCTCCTGCTATGAGCAGATGAGGCATACGTGCTACGTCTGAGACTATCGACTCGCCGGCAATATCCTTACCCAATGCGATAGTGAGTCTGGATTTAGACGCGCGATAATGGTCAGACCCCAGGACATCCCTGAGGTACACATCAACTTTTCTCTTGTTCGGAATCTCTATGCCTATGGCTGCCTTGCCAGGGATCGGCGCGACTATTCTTATCCTTTCAGCCTTCATGGCGAGAGCAAGGTCGTCTGCAAGGCCAGCAACTCTGCTCACCTTCACGCCTGCGGCAGGTTCAAACTCGTACCTGGTTATCACCGGTCCTGCTGCAACATGAACGACTCTTCCACCTATTCCATAGTCCAGGAGTTTCTTTTCCACCCTCTCGGAATTCCTGCGGAGGTCTTCCTTTGTCTCAGCAGGCGCAACGGGCGGTGGTTCGGCAAGGATGGACAAGAACTCTTCCTGGTACTCATCATCCGCCAGCTCACCAGTCAAAGTCGATACAGGCTCAGGAACAGCCTTCCTTTCTTCCGAAACCTGGGGTCTCGTCTCAACCACCTCTTGAGGTAGGTCCACCTGGGTTGACTTCTGCTTTTTTTTGTTCGCCCTCTTTGGCTTCGCCACTGTCGGATATCTGATCTTTATGCGACGCCTCTTAAGTGGACCAATTATCCAGTTGATGCTATTTCTGACCTTTTGCTCGCTGGAAAGGACAGCCACCATAAGCCCACAACCAACCACGTACGCACCGACCTTGCCAAAAACCTTGAGGAAAAGGTCAGCCAGAAAGCCGCCAAGCTCACCAGCAAATCTGAACGCTTCAGTCTTGACGGGTGGCGGTACGATGGATATGAGGAGGGCAAGAAGAACAACAACAACCACTGACAGAATCGTCCTCTTGCCAAGCACTTCCATATCCCATCCTCTCATTCTGTTAGCAGTCCAGACAAGAAGGCTCAAGGGGACCATATACGCAAAATACCCAAGAACACGAAACAACCAGTGGGCTGTGAGAGCACCAAACACACCGCCGAGACTGCTGACTGCGCCACCCGTTACGGTTTTTGGATAATCTAATGGTGAGTACGAAATGAGACTCACAAAAATGAGAATGGTCAGAATAAGAAAAAGGAAGGCAAGGACCTCCCTTTTCCTTTCACTCGACGTCTTCAAAAGAATGTGCCAGAGCACCTTGAAGAAGAAATACCCGGCAGCCAGACCCAGGGCTCCACCAAGAGCGTAGAAGGCAACTCTGACAACTTGCCTCGTCATCCTCCCTTCACCTCCCAGTTCATCATACCCCAGCGTGTGTCGTTATGTCAAGGGAAAACTGATCTTAGCAAGGGAATCTACACTTCGGGCTGTACGCTGTACGAACTTGTTAATCGTGCCAGGTAACATAAGGCTTCTGGTCATCAGAAAACAGGGAGAAAAAAGTCCTTGTAAAGAATAGTGTGAGATGGTAGCATGTCCATTCCGCTGCCGGAACATACTAAACTCATAGGACTAAGGAGGATGAGATGCAAGCGAGAATGGCCAATCTCCCTAATGAAGAGCTCCCAACCAAGTGGTACAACATCCTCCCGGACTTACCTGAACCCCTTCCTCCACCAAAGGATCCCGAAGAGGGACCCTCCAGGGTCGAGAATCTTCCCAATCTCCTGGTTGGTGAATGTCTGAAGCAGGAGATGTCACAGGAAAGCTGGATAGAAATACCTGAGGAACTTCGCGAGCTTTACTTCCAAGCGGGCAGACCGCGTCCTCTATTCAGGGCAGTGAATCTAGAAAAGAAACTGGACACACCCGCAAAGATGTACTACAAGGGAGAGTTTTTCAGCCCCACTGGAAGTCACAAGGTCAACACCGCCTTGGCTCAATGCTACTACGCCAAGAAACAGGGTTTTGAGAGGGTCACAACCGAAACGGGCGCTGGACAATGGGGAACAGCGCTCGCTTACGGAGCAACTTTGGTCGGCCTCAAGTGCACGGTCTTTTGGGTGAGAGCAGTTCACGATTGGAAGCATGACAGGAAAAACTTTATGCAGCTTCTGGGTGCCGAGGTCTTTCCTTCCCCTAGCGACCGGACTAACGTTGGCCGAGAACTTCTCAAGAAGAATCCGAAGCATCCGGGTTCGCTGGGAATAGCCATATCTGAGGGGCTAGAGGATTCCCAGAACGATCCTAATGCCACCTACTGTCTCGGCTCCGTGTTGAATCATGTCCTGCTCCACCAGACAATAATCGGCCTGGAATCGCAAAAACAGTTTGAAATCTTTGGGGATTATCCTGATATCGTAATATCTTGCCTGGGAGGCGGATCCAACTTCGGTGGATTCGCCATTCCATTTGTTGGAGATGTACTCAAGAAGGGCAAGAAGATCAAGTTCATCGCAGCCCAGAGTAAGGTGGCTCCTAACCTTCAGGGAGAGTATAAATACGATTTTGCCGACCATGCAGAGATAACGCCGATGCTCAAGATGTACACTCTCGGACACAAGACTGATATGGCACCGATAAAGGGCGATGGTCTGAGATACCATGGGTGCTCACCTATAATCAGTCTGCTTCGCAAGCACGGCATCGTGGACACAATTGCATATCCTCAAGATGAGAAGTACGTTTTTGCGAAGGCACGCACCTTTATGGAGTGTGAAGGGTATCTTCCAGCTCCGGAGTCCGCCTACAGCATCGCCTGTGCAATAGATGAGGCCCTGAAATGCAAAGAGTCGGGAGAGAAGAAGACCATAGCTTTCAACGTCAGCGGCCACGGTTTCATGGACATCCCAGGCTACCGGGAGGTCCTGAGCCTGGAATAGGCAAGCGCAAAATGGAAAGCCTGGTCAGACCAAATGTTTCAAAGCTTGCCAGGTACAAACCCGGCAAGCCGATTGAAGAGGTCAGACGCGAGTTAGGCCTCAAGGGCGATGTGATCAAACTCGCCTCCAACGAGAACCCACTGGGCACTTCCCCCAAAGCTCTGGCTGCGATTAGAGAGTATCTTGCCGATGTTTATCTGTACCCTGACGATTGGGGGTTTGCGCTCCGAAGGCGTCTGTCATCGGACCATGCGGTCTCTGAGAACCAGATAGTCCTAGGAGCAGGTTCCTGCGAACTAATTGAGATGACTGTATTGACATTTGCCGGACCGGAGGATGAGGTAATCTCCTCCAAATATGGGTTTGCCATATTTGCGAAGGCGACGCAGGTAGTAGGTGCAAAGAACGTGATAGTTCCTGCAAGAAACGATCTCGGCCACGATCTGAACGCAATGGCCATGGCAGTGACAGACAACACAAAGCTCATCTTCATAGCCAATCCGAACAACCCCACAGGCACAATGTCCACCAGAGAGGAAGTCGAAGCATTGATGAACATGGTTCCAGAAAGAGTCATAGTGGTATTCGACGAGGCCTACTATGATTTCGTCCGGAGGGATGACTATCCTGAGTCGATGGACTACTTGAGAGCTGGCAGAAATGTTATCATATACAGGACCTTCTCCAAGATATATGGACTGGCTGGAATGAGAATCGGATACGCCATCGCAGAACCTGAACTGGCAGAAGGAATGAATCAGGCGAGAAAGCCTTTCAATACGACAAGACTCTCCCAAATAGCTGCGCTTGCAGCCCTGGATGACGATAAACATCTCAAGAAAACTGTGGAGACAAACCGCGAATCCAGAGAATACCTCTACGGCGAACTGACCAAGCTGGGGCTCAAGTTCTACCCTTCAGAGGCAAACTTCGTTCTGGTGGACTTGCAGAGGAACGCGCAGGACGTCTTCCAGGAACTGCTAAGAGAAGGTGTTGTGGTTCGACCTCTCCAGGGGTACGACCTTCCCGACCATATAAGAGTATCAATTGGCAAGCGGGAACATATCAAAATATGCGTAGAGGCACTGAGGAAGGTTCTCGGCCTGTAGTCGGAGATTTGGATGCCAGAGAGGTCGTTCCAGAATATCAGTCTTGACTTAAGAGACTCTGTAGCCACCCTCACCCTAAACCGCCCACCACTCAATATTCTAAACATCCAGACCTTGCAAGAGATGAATGAAGCAATCGAATCTCTGAACAAGAAGAGTGGAGTCAGGGTTCTGGTGGTAACCTCTGAAGGTGAAAAGGCGTTCTCGGCAGGAGTGGACGTCGCGGAACACACCAAAGACAAAGTCAAAGAGATGGTGGACATCTTCAATCAATTCTTTTTCCTCCTGGAGGATGTGGACGGAGTAACGATTGCTGCTGTCAAAGGAGCGGCGCTTGGCGGGGGCTGCGAGGTAGCCATGGCCTGTGACCTTATCTTCGCAGCAGATAATCTGAAGATAGGACAGCCAGAAATCAAGCTGGCGGTGATTGCGCCTATTGCATGCGCATACCTCCCGAGGTTGATAGGACTCAGCAAGACCAACGAACTTTTGCTCTCAGGCGACCTCATAGGAGCAGAAGAAGCCTTGAGGATAGGACTGATCAACAAGGTTGTCTCTCTGGACAGTTTCGAGCAGGAGCTTCAATCGTTTGTCAAACGCTTTTCTTCAAACAGCCTCGTCGGCATCAAGCACACAAAAAAGAGTATCCGCCTGGGATTGAAGGACAGCTACCCACAAAGCCTGGAAAAGATTGGGCAGCTTTACCTTCGAGAACTAATGGACACCAAGGACGCGAATGAGGGTCTGTCAGCTTTTCTAGAGAAAAGGAAACCTTCCTTCAAAGACATTTAGGACCGGATAAAAGGAGGAGTGATGAAAGCAGCAGTATTCCACGGACCAAAGCAACCTTTGAAGATCGAAGACGTCGACAAGCCGGAACCGAAACCGAATGAAATAGTAGTCAAGGTCGCTGCATGCGGTGTTTGCATGACTGACCTACATTACATAGACCATGGGGTGCCTACCTTCAAGAAACCGCCAATGATACTCGGCCATGAGCCGTCGGGAATAGTCGATAAAGCAGGAGATGATGTAAAGACTTTCAAACCTGGAGATAGAGTGATCATCCCTCCGGTTTTCTCATGTGGCTATTGCAAGAACTGCCGGGAAGGGAGGGAAAACATCTGCGAGAACATGCAGATGATGGGGAACAACTTCGATGGTGCGTATGCCGAGTATGTTGCAGTGAACTCAAAGGATTGCATAAATCTGCCAGAAGATTTGCCCCTGGAAGAGTCCGCCGTAATCGCGGATGCGCTGTCTACTCCCTACCACGCGGTGAAAAATAGAGGAAGAGTCCGGCCAGGAGACTGGGTGGCTGTTTTCGGATGCGGCGGTGTAGGGATAAACACAGTTCAGTTTGCTGCAGCGGCCGGAGCGCAGGTCGTTGCTATTGACATTGCAGATAAAAAACTCGAACTCGCAAAAAAACTTGGCGCAAGATTCACTATGAATCCCTCTTTGATGGAACCAAAGCAGTTCGGGAAGGAACTGAGATCTATCACACAGGGTGGGCCTGAAATAGCCTTTGAAGTAATCGGGAATAAGTCTGTGATGGAGCTGGCCTACAGATGCGTCAGGACCGGAGGCAGACTTGTGCTTGTCGGCTACACACACGAAGACATCGCCCTCAATGCTGGAAGGATGATGTTCAGGGAGATGGAAGTATTGGGTTCCCTCGGGTGCAGGCCTGTGGACTATCCGAAGATCATTGGAATGATTCAGACTGGAAAAATCCAGCTAAAACCTGTGGTCACCCATAAACTTCCACTTGAAAAGATAAATGACGCGTTTGACCTTATGAGGAGAGGGGAATCACTTCGCACTATTGTTATGCCATAGCTCCTGGAAAGCGCGTGTGGTAGGCCATCCAACTTACCTCATGGCAAGAGATTTCACTAATTCATACCAGTCGAGCTCAACAGCCAGATTATCAAAAGCGGCATTCAGATTCTTATCCACATAGAAGCCAAATGACCCTTCCTCGAAAGACTCGTCGCGGACAGTTGTAAGAAGTTCTCCATCCAGATAGAACTCCATGTAAATCCCTTCCACGACTATCTTGAGGCGTCGTTCCGCTCTCCTCCAGTCCTTGGCCTGGAAATGTTTTACCCCTCCATCGGGAAAGAGCCTGCGCCAGAAGCCAAGCTCCCTTTTGACCACAGCAAAAGAACCATCCGGTGCTGTGCCAAAGAAATAGAAGTTCTCATCGTTCCGGATGTGAAACGCAAGGCCAGCAAAACTCTCTTTCTCTCCTTCGATGAATGTCACGGTTGCCTCGGCAACGAAATCTCGCCCGCTCAACCTTCCGTTGGCAACCAAGACTGCCTTGTCTGAATTTAGATTTGTAATCTGATACTTTCCTGATTCAATAGCTGCGGTGTGATTAATCGTCCATCCATATCTGTTGTCCTGAAAGTGATCTATGCACACGCCAATGGAATCGATTTGACCAGGTACAGTCTCCCTGTTCTCAGCAATTCCTGTTACCATGAAACCCGTCGCCAAAAACAATCCAAATACGACGGCTGCCCATCCCAGCCTGAGCATTTTTCTGGAGAGGCTCGTGTCTCGCCTAGAATGAGGATCAGGAGTCTTTCTCACGATGGGTGATGGAGCATAATCTCGTATGGCTGGCTCCTTCAGGTCCGGCACGGGGGTGCTGCAAATCGCAACCGGAGATACAGCTCCGCACCTCGGTACTGAAAGGTCATACTCAACTTCCAGCAAATCAACAATCGTGAGAACGCTGAGTGCATCGCCTACTGAAACTCGCTTGCCGAACTGCGTCCGGCCAAAGGAGGTGACCTGACTCCAACCTTGGAAAGCTCTAACGAGGTCATCTCCAACGCAGTATTCAGAGACAATGATTCTTACAGCAAACTTCTCTTCGGCGTGCATTCAGGCATAACCTTTCTGTTTGTGAATAGCTTTGATAGATGCTTCAACTGCTTTCTGTCGGTTTGCAGGAGAGAGTAGCTTAACCCAAGGGCGGGCGAATCTGAAGACGTGACACGGCCCCTCAGATGTCCCATATGAATCTGTGTCGAAGGATCGAAGTCCGCCGCTCTCAGTTTCTCAACAAGCGCCAATATGTCGGATAGAGAAAGGTCAGTATTGACAAAAAGAAGAGAGGCTCTGGTCAGGATGTTTACCAGACGCTGATTCCCTCCGTCTGTCAAGTTCCAGGCTTTGTCAATGGCAGCCTTGACGAAGACCTGGAACCTCATGGTTCTCTCTATATCCCCGCGCCCGAATCCGCGATTCCTCACCCATTTGAGACCGATTTGACCTTCCAGATGTTTGTCGATATCCACACCACGTATCAAGGAAAGAAGTCTCTTGAAGTTGGAGAAGTTCTCCACTACCACATAGTGGTCTATCTTGATACCCAAGAGATTTTCCACTGATTTTCTTGTGCGCTCAACACCTCCATACACATACATGTGCGCAATTTTGTCTTGATAGCCGAATGGGCGCCCAGGCCTCAGAGGAACCTTGACATCCCGCGGAATGGAAAGCGTGAGCACTCCCAACTCCGGAACAACGCGGAGCAATACTATCATGTCGCTGCGGCCTCTTCCACGTCCCCTTCTTCTGTCAATCCCAAGGAGCAAGATGTTTGTGCCATCTTCTCCTCCGCATTCTAACTCCGCAAGCTGATCTGCGTAGCCCAACTCTCCAGCAGCCCTTCTCATCCCGTTGTCAGTGCTTGTCCCTTGCGTATTCTCCGGCCCGTGCTCCAGGTCTCCCACTATGTCTGAGTTTATTTCCCAGAATCTGCTTGTAGGCCTGATGGCCGATGCAACAGGTGAATGCGGATCTGAACGTGCTTCCTGACCGTCAACTGCTGACTGTGACTTGTAGTCCGGGGAGAAAACGTAGCCGGTGCCAAGCCTACCCGGCATGGCGACAAGCAAAGGGAGAGAAAGAGGCGCCAATAAGACAATTTTGAGGAAGTATGAAACAGAAAACTCTTTCTTCAAGAGCTCACTCCTCAAAGACAAAGGTTTTGTAACCTGTATGTACACTCCCCACACCCGCACCACCACACAGACTAAGGATACGACAGGAGATGATTGACGTCAAGCTTCAAAACATCTTGCACTGAAGCCGTCAGCTGAGAAACCCATGCTGACGACGGACAGGTCCTCGGGCCACCAAATCCCATTGACAAGCCAAGCCTCATGTCTTACCATGTTTTCCTGGACAATTTCCGTGGGCGAATAGCTCAGATGGCGAGAGCGCCTGCCCTACAAGCAGGAGGTCACAGGTTCGAGCCCTGTTTCGCCCAAACTCCACCAACACCAAAATCCTATCGGAATTCGAAGACCGAAAATCGAAAATGCCCCGGCCTCTCCCCCCAGTAGGCGTCAGCTTCGGGGACGGTGCCCTCCGCTCTGGAGTAGCCGAGCTCGCTCGGCGCTGACTCGCGCCACAAGTGGCGCTACTCCAAGACGACTCACAGCATTTGCTGCCAAGCAAACAACTTTGCAATTTGGGGCCTATTAGAAGAGTCTATGGTCCCAAATCCTCGGGGGTGGTGTCGGGCCTGTCTGATGACTTTTGGGGACTAAATGACTTAGGATGGCTTAGTCATAATTGTAAAATTGGGGGGCTATCCCCACTCACCACACTTCCCCTCACCACTCCCCGCTCCCCGCTCAATCCCTCCTCCCACGCGCCCATCCCCGGTTCAATATGGTTC
>SOJN01000021.1 GCA_004376575.1 candidate division TA06 bacterium
ATCTCCTCCTTGCACCTGCGAAATTCCCCTCACCTTCGAAATTCCGCCCTACCCTGCCACGCTCCTTCGAAATTCCCATCTACCCTTCGCCACACCTTCGAAAATCCACTCCACCCTTTCCCCAGCCTGCGAAATTCCTCCCAGCCCTGCGACCCTCCTTCGAAATTCCCGTCTTCCCTTCGCCACACCTTCGAAAATCGAAATTGCACCAGCCTCGTCCCAAAACGGTCACACCGCTGGATCGGAACAATAAGTCTACGTGTCATTGCGAGAAGGGCTTCACTTTGTGAAGCCCGACGAAGCAATCCCGATGAGTGGTGTTTGCAGCTTTGTCCCGAGGGTGACCGAAGGGAACCGCAGGGGAAGGGAGCATCAGCGAAGGATCTGCTTGTGCTAGATTGCTTCGTCGCTGACGCTCCTCGCAATGACACCTTTCTTGCGATTGGTAGGGGATCAGGGGAAGACAGATTCTTCGTCGGCCTCGCGGGCTCCTCCCCGTAGAACGGGTGATGGGATTTTCGTAATTTCGGTGGTGTCGTGGGTAGGGAATTTCGCAATTTCTGGTGAGAGCGAGCAGCTAATGGGCCAAAAATCTCTTGAACAAGCCCCCTTTTCCTGCTATCTTCTTATGTCTGAAATTTCAGGAGGCAAGATCCTATGGTAATGAAGGTCTTAAGAAAGCGGATGCGAATAGTCATCTGGATAGCTGCTATAGCATTCATATCCCTGATATTTCTTGCATGGGGCATGGACGTCACCAGAAGGACCCCTGGCGGCATGCTCCAAAGGGGTATTGTTGCGAAGGTTAACGGCAAGATAATTAGAACCACGACCTACAGGGAGGCTTTGAGAGATGCCCTCATAAACGCCAGGAATGAGACTGGAGATTACGCTGACCCTCTCACCTCGGCATTGATCGAAGAGAGGGTGTTCGAGCAGATTGTCCAAGAGCACTTGCTGCATGAGGAGATCGCGAAACGCGGCCTATGGTCTTCAAATGCAGAGGTACTCTCCTTCATGAAGAATGTCCCACCAGAACAACTCAGGTCTGATTCCAGCCTTATCACAGATGGTGAGTTTGACTTCGAAAAATACAGAGCGCTTTTTCGTAATCCGGCCAACCTTCCCTGGCTCCTCGAATACGAAAGGTTCGTGAGACAAGCGCTTCCCAAGCAGAAGCTTATCCTCACCATTCAGTCGGCTGCGAGGCTGACAAACCTGGAGGTGACCGATGCTTTCACCCAGCAGCAAGCCAAGGTGAAGCTCCGATACATACTGGTAACTCCTGAAAGGGGGGGAAAGGACATCGAGCTGACCGACGATGAGGTGTTTCAGTATTACGAGAGAAATGCTGAGAGTTTCAGAATGCCTATGACAGTAAAGCTATCCTTTGCCCATTTTCCGACAAGCCCTTCTCCATCCGATTCTGCTGAAGCGAAACAGGATATCCATGAAATATACGATGAACTGAGGGCGGGAGCCAAATTTAATGACCTTGCCAGCCAGGTCTCTCAAGATCGTCTAACTGCAGAGAATGGCGGCCTTGTTGGGTGGATCAAGAAGGGAGAAACCACAAAGACCTTCGAGGATGTTGCCTTTTCGACTAGGGCGGGTCGGATTTCAAGACCGTTCCTTTCTGATTTCGGATGGCACATAATAAAAGTTGAATCGAAAAGGGCAAACAGCGTCAATGTCCGTCACATCCTTGTTAGAGTTGCCGCGAGTGAAGTAACGATTGAAAGCGCCAGGGAAGCTGGCCTTCTATTCAAGGAGGATGCAACTAGCATGGACTTTGAGGCCGCGGCGGCTTCGCATGGCCTCACCATTCAGGAGACGGTCCTCTCATCTAGTCGCACCATCTTTGTTCCCGGAATTGGCTATTCCAGAGTCATCAGGGATTTTGCCTTCAGTGCGAAGCCGGGCGCTTTGAGCAGAGTGGTGCCTACAGGGACGGGATTCTTTGTTGTACGCCTCGAGGAAAGGAAGGAGAGCCACATACCTGATTTCGAGGCAGTAGCGGATACTATCAGGCTACTGGCGCGCAACGAAAAACAGATGCTTCTTGCAGAGACCCTGGCCGATTCCGCAGGAGTATTGCTGGGCAAGGGCAAGTCAATGAAGCTGACTGCCAGGAAACTTAATCTAGAGTACGGTGTGACCAGGGAGTTTTCACCTGCAACTGCCTATCTGGATTACCCATTTGAACTCCTTGGCGCATCCGCGTTATTGAAAGATGACCAGACAAGCAGGCCAATCAAGACCGAAAAGGGCTACTACATAATCGAAGTGCTAAAAAGAATACCTCCTGATAAGGACGAGTTTGCTCAAGTTTCATCCGCACTCTCAGGTGAGCTCCTTCAATCGAAGCAGAGAAGAATTCTTAGTGAATGGATGGCTGATCTGAGGGAAAAAGCCGAGGTAATAGACTACCGCGGTCAGACGTACTAATCTTTCGATTCATGAATTCGATGACGAATTCATTTACTCAGGACAAGTGCTGAGTGAGCAACTTGGGGCAATGCCTCTTGAATCGAAGGTCACTGTTTCGCGAATCGAAGCACTAGTAGAGAGCGTCCGGCCCGGGCTCAGTCCAGACCGCTTCTAGACCTTCTTTTCAGGTTCGTCGTCCTTCTCCAGCTCCCGAGTTACATCCTTGATTGCATTCCTGAATTCTTTTAGCCCTTTGCCAAAGGACTTTCCAACTTCAGGAAGCCTCTTTGCGCCAAAAAGAAGAAGCACGACCAGGAACACGAGAAGGATTTCCTGCCACCCTATTGTTCCAAACATACTCTTTACCTCCTAACTTACTCCACAGTGACCGACTTTGCCAGATTCCTTGGCTTATCGACATCGCAATTCCTCTTCAGTGCGACGTAGTAAGCCAGAAGCTGTAGCGGAATTACTGTGAGAAGTGGTGAAATCGAGGGAAGCGTCTCTGGAACATATATCACATGATCTGCACTCTCACCAATCTCCCTATCCCCCTCCGTTGCTATGGCGATGACTCTTCCCCTTCGTGCTTTTACCTCAGCAATGTTGCTAAGCACCTTTTCATATACACCATCCCTTATGGCAATGAACACAACCGGCATGTTCTGATCTATCAGGGCAATAGGCCCGTGTTTCATCTCTGCTGCAGGATACCCCTCAGCATGTATGTATGATATCTCCTTCATCTTCAGAGCACCTTCCAAGGCGACGGGGAAGTTGTACCCTCTACCCAGGAAAAGGAAGTTGTTTACATCACAGTAGTCAGATGCAAGTTTTTCAATCTTCTCCTTTGAATCGAGTATCTTCGAAACCTGAGAAGGTATTTTCTGCAAAGCAGATATGAAGTTCCTTCCTTCTTGTGGCGAGAGACCCCTCATTCTGCCGAGAAGAAGAGATATCAAGGCGAGCACCATCACCTGCGAGGTAAAAGCCTTGGTTGATGCCACCCCTATCTCAGGCCCGGCGTGTATGTAGACTCCAGCGTCTGTTTCTCTTGCCACTGTCGAGCCCACAACATTTACAATTCCAAAGACAGGAGCTCCTCGTCTCTTAACCTCCCTCAGAGCGGCCAGAGTGTCCGTTGTCTCTCCAGACTGACTTATTGCAAACAGAAGCGTCTCTTCATCTATTATGGGACTCCTGTATCTCAACTCAGATGCGTACTCGACCTCCACCACGACCTCAGCGATCTCCTCAAGCATGTATTCGCCGATGAGTGCTGCGTGCCAAGCTGTACCACAAGCAGTCAGAATGATGCGTTTCACTCTCTGCAGCTGGTCAAGGTAGTCCGACAGTCCGCCAAGTCGTGCAGTCCACTCAAACTTGTCCAGTCTCCCTCTGAAAGCGTTTTTAAGTGTTTGGGGCTGCTCACAAATCTCTTTGAGCATGAAATGATCGTAACCACCCTTTTCTATCTCCCCAAGAGTCCACGTAACCTCGTGAATCTTCGGCTCAACTGCTTCTTCCTGCAATGTTGTCAACTGAACGCCTTCATCTGTAACGGAAGCCAGCTCACCGTCCTCGAGGTAGACCACTTGTTTCGTATGCCTCAATATCGCGGCCACGTCCGAGGCAACAATGTACTCAGAATCCCCGACTCCTACGACCAGTGGACTTCCGTTTCGGGCTGCCACTAGCTGCCTGGGGTTTTCGAGTGAAAGCACAACGATTCCGTATGTGCCCTCAACCTCGTTCAAAGCATACCTTACCGCCTCAAGCAGATCGCCATTGTAGTTCTCTTCAATGAGATGCGCGAGAACTTCAGTGTCAGTATCGGTTTTGAACGTGTGGCCCCTGTCCTCTAGCAGTCTCTTGAGAGCACGGTAGTTCTCTATGATGCCGTTGTGTGCAACAGCTATTCTATCTTTGCAGTCAGTGTGCGGGTGAGCGTTGGCGTCCGTTGGTTCACCATGAGTTGCCCAGCGGGTGTGTGCAATGCCGATTGTAGAGTTCGAGTTCATTTTTTCTGCAAGAGGTTCAAGCACTGCGACCTTACCCACCTTCTTCTCCAATGACATTTTCCCATTAGCGAGAATTGCAATGCCGGCAGAGTCATACCCTCTATACTCAAGCCGCCGCAACCCCTCCATGAGTATAGGAACGACACTGCTCTTACCAATGTAACCAACTATCCCGCACATAAACTTCTCCCTCTCCTTCTATCCATCCTTCCCATCCCCAGCACTATTTCTTCGCACTTTGCAATTCGTACTTCGTACTTCTTCCATCAGCTCGATATCAACCGTATTGCCTCCCCGGCAATGAGCCTCGCCTTCTGTTTGGTCTTCGCCTCAGCGATCACCCTGATGACTGGCTCTGTTCCCGACGGCCTGACGTGCAGCCAGGAGTCATCCCAGTCAATTCTGAAGCCATCATTCTTGTCCAGTTTACCCTTCTTGCGTAGTTTCTTCAGCTTCTTCACTACGCTCTTGAAGTCTCTGTTCTCGAGCGCCACCTTGCGTTTCTCCATGTGATACGAAGGAATCCCGGAAGCAAGCTTCCCTATTTTCTTCCCGGACTCAAGCATATATTGAAGAATGAGCACCATGGCCACCGCAGCATCGCGTGTGTGGCTAACAAGTGGAAGGATTACTCCTCCGTTCCCCTCTCCACCAATTATCGCTTTGACCTCCTTCATTCTGGCCACAACGTTTGCCTCACCTACAGGAGCACACTCCACCTCGATATTGAATTTCGCGACAACATCATGAACTGCCCTAGTGGTAGAATAGTTTACCACGACCGGGCCTTTCTGTTTGCTTAGAACGAACTCTGACGCAAGTGCCATTGTGTACTCTTCTCCGAGAGGCTTCCCTTCCTCAGTAACGACAGAGACTCTGTCACCATCCGGGTCAACAGCAAATCCGATATCCGCCCTCGCAGCAGTGACAAAGTTGGAAAGAGCTGAGATATTGCTTGCTCTAGGTTCAGGCTTTCTGGGAAAGGTTCCGTCGGGTTCGCAGAAAAGCCTCGCGCAGATGCATCCTAGATTCTCCAGAAGTGTTGGATAGGCTATTGAAGCCGAGCCGTTGACGCAGTCGATTGCTATCTTGAAGTTTCTCTCTTTGAGAGCAACTGGATCAATGAACGAGATGGATCTTATTCTGTCAATATGACGCTTGAGAGCGCCTGTGTCTCTGGCCTGTTTTCCACTTATCTTTCTTCCACTAAAGCTTTTGCCCACCATGGATTTTAGCCTATCTATCTCCTTGTTGTCCAGAAAAATCCCGTCATTGCTCACGAACTTCAGGCCATTGTACTCAATAGGGTTATGACTTGCAGTGACTATGATTCCACCATCTGCATGGAGCTCTTTCACGTTCAGAACAGCGGTGGGAGTCGGAACCATGTCCACGTCGATAACGTCACAGCCGAGTTCAGTAAAAGTGGCTATGAGAGTCCTGACGATGTCCCCCCCGGACGGCCTCGCATCTCTTGCGATAAGAACAGTGCCGTAGTCGATAAGTTCGGCAAAGGCTTCGGCATACTCTTGAGCGACATCCAGGGTGAAGCTCTCCCCCACTATCCCCCTCACCCCCGAAACACTGACTATTAGTCTATCCATCCTTTATTCTTCTGTGTCTCCTATCGCGGGAGCCGATGAGCGGGGTCGAACCGCTGACCTACGCATTACGAATGCGTTGCTCTACCACTGAGCTACATCGGCCTCTACATTTAAGATTGCAGATTTTAGATTTAAGATTGTCGTTTCAAGTCTCTGGTTATCGGTGCTATGTTGAGGGATATTCTACGATAAAAGGGCGCGTAGTGCAACGAGTTTCGCAATAGCGTACCTATCTTGCCCAAAACCTTGGAACCACAGATTAACACAGATTTCCACGAGATTGATTTTCTTGTTCGGGTTGAACGAAGACGGGCGAAGCCCGACGCGTCAGCCCGACGAAGCTAGGAACAGCGTAGTCGGGAAGCTAAGCAGAGCGGAGTCGCGGCCAGCCCGTCGCGAAGTCCCACGTAGCTCTGAAGAGCGAAGTGGGGAAGCTCGAGGGAATTGAGCGAAGACGGGTCATTCTGCCTGCCCCGTTCCACGGGGAGCGAAAGCGAAGAATCTGCTTTTCAGTTGTCCTTGTTCCAACCAGAGCAACAAAAGAGCAAAAGTGTCATTGCGGGCCAAATAGGTCCAGCTGAAAAAGAGCCACACTGTGGATAGACAGGGTAGGCTATTTTCATCGTGCCGCCCCGTTCCACGGGGAGGCAACGCCGAAGGACCTCCTGAATGCTTTTATGTCACTGGATGAGACATATTTGGTCCTTCGTCGGCGCTAGCCGATGGAGGACATGCCAGAGGCGGCGCGGCAATCTGAAACATCTCTGGGCCTTTATACCCTGGAGTAGCGCCCCCTGCCTGCCTCGTTTCACAAGGTCTCGATCCCGTCCCGTACCTCACAGCCGCTAACGGGCGCCTTTGTCAGAAAGTTGAAAATCCTTCGTGTGTTCGGAGGGTCGTGCACCGTCC
>SOJN01000022.1 GCA_004376575.1 candidate division TA06 bacterium
TGCTGACTATGAACAGCGACAACACAAAAAGGGCCACAAATGAGCTTCTTCGACTGCTCATCTTCACCTCCTTTTCTCCATTCCTTTATTTTTTCCTCCTCGCAACACTGGTATCGACCTACCTCACCAATATCATCTTCTTTATATTCACAAAGCCTTGGGTGTCGAGTCGGTAAAAGTATATGCCGCTAGCGAGGGTTTCAGGAGACCATTGCACCCCATGACTTCCGGGCTCACGATACTCATCTACGAGAGTCTCAACGAGCCTTCCACTAGTATCATACACCTTGAGAGTTACTCTACCAGTCACCGCCACAGAATAACTGATCATTGTCGATTTACTAAATGGATTGGGGCTGGTCTGAAGGAGCGCGTTCCTACGTTCAGTCTTCGTCTCCCAGATCATCTGGTTGTGACTGTGCTTGTGGGACTTCATTGCCTTACACGCATGCTCCCATGCCTTCTTGTAGTGGTTGATCGCCTTGTGGTACTTTCCCTTGGCTTTATCCTCTTCAGCCTTGCCCATTTCCTTCTCTGCCTTCTCTATCTCTTTTTCTTTGCCACCAGCAGCAATCGCATCATCAATTGCCACCCTTGCAAGGATGCTGTCTGCCTTGACCAGCATCAGGATCAGTCTCTCACACAGTTCTGAAGGGAACCCGCCTTCTCCTTCACCTATCTTGTCAACACTCTCAACCTCGAAGTCCCCAAACACCATACCTTCTTCAAGAGGCTTGGAGCAGGAGGTGTGTATCTCTTCATCAAGGGAGCCATCCACCCAGATTTCTGTGTTTGCACCCAGCTTCTCATCAACTGCATTGATTTCAAAAGTATCTTCTGGTGATACCATCTCAGGACCGAAGCAGGTCTTCTTCTTGCTTATGGCTTCGATCAAAGCTTCCTCTGCCCCATGGTAGATGAGAAAGAGCGACGTGACCCCTTTGCATTTTTCTCCCTGGCACAGTTTCTTTAAGTCTTTTACTGCTTTCTTCTCTTCGTGGAATACCTTTTTGCCTTTTTTGCACACGAGGTGTGTCTCATCGAGCCAGTATTTGGGTTTCAGACTCTTTTCAATATGTTTCTTTGCCTTCTTTATCCCTTTTGCCACACGCTTTGACTGAGGTTCCAGTGTATCCAGTTCCGCCAGCACATTTTCTTTGAGGCCAAGTGGTGAGACCCCCTCTTCGCCTTCACATGTTATGTCTACCTCTATCCTCTCCAGATTGGGCATCTCAGCAGCATTCTCCCACAACAAATCTGCTCTATACTGAATGTATTTGTGACCATATACCTCATCGGGCAATGAACCAGAATTGGTATCTGTCAAAACTTGATACCAATCTGTCCAGGAGGAATCAGGTATAGGAGGATTCCCTGCCCTGAAAAATATGTCTATCTTTGAGCCTCCCGGTGTATCTGCTATCCAATAAACCTCTCCACCCGAAATAAGCGAATCCATCCCCAGACTGCAGGGCCTGACAACTCTGGAATAATAAGAAGGAACTTGGCGAGGTTCCCGAAAGGCGCCATGATGGTCGTTACTTACCGGCAAACTGGTATAGGAAGTGAAAGACGGACCATAAAATACGTAAGAGTAAGATCCCTTGTGGTTAACGAATACATCCACATGGCCGTCATAATCGAAGTCAGCAACCACACCACCCGTTGCCTTGAGAGGTATGCCTATCTCTTCTGTATCTGTATCAGAGAAGAAGGGAGGGCTTCCTGAATTGTAGTAGATTATGGGGCTCTGGCTATTACTCCTGAAGTACAAAATATCAAGCAGGCCATCCTTGTCGAAATCAGCTATGCCCGAGCCGCCATAGCAGTGGCCGGGATACAGCGTTAACTTATCTGCATCACTGTAACCCGAGCTGCTACCCCAATAAATGGATGAATGGATTGTCTCATCGTAGCTTGTGGCCACAATATCAATGTAGCCGTCATCGTTCAGGTCTCCTATTGAAAGCCCGTGTGGCGACGATTGATTCGAAAAATTGAGTGATGATGGTGTAAAGCTTCTTGTACCCGTCTGATACAGGATTAGGACGTCATAAGGCTGACCGTATTGTATAACTATCAGGTCTAAGTACCCATTCATATCAAGGTCACTTGCCTCTATGTTGTGAGCCTTAGGACCAGTGGGTAGCGCGAATCTATCCGAAGTTGAATACCCGGACGGACTTCCCCAATAGACGTAAAGAGTATCCCAAACTCCCGCCACTGCAATGTCCAGATATGTATCCTTGTCGAGGTCAGCCACATAGACTGCCTCGCCATCATCATTTGGCAGAAGTGTAGTATCGTCAGGAGATGGTCCGGTTGCTGTGCCCCAATATATACAGGCTTCACCCATTGCGTAACCAGAATGAATTAGCTCGGGGTAACCGTCGAGGTTCAAGTCTGAAATGTCACAGTTTCCAGCCCAGGTGACTGGATAGGCCAGGTAATTCGACGGTGAATAACCACTGGATGACCCAAGCCATATCTTTACCGATGGCCCGCTCTCTTCTGAAGATATCAGGTCATACCAGCCGTCGTTGTTCACGTCGAATTTTGCATGATACTCGATGCATCCAGAATCGGTGGGGCTCGTCTCCTGCTGAAGTCTCCGTGAGACGTATATTTCGGCGTCATAAATCCCTTCCATGAAATCACTGTAGTGTGTATCGGTCCAAAGTCCTTCTGCGGATACAGCAACCAGAAGAATGACGGCGGCCGCCACGCTGATGAGCAGGATGCCCAAAAGCTTGCCGTGTGCCATTTCACCCTCCAATCCATCAGATTGCTTATTCTACAGGGGTAGTTTCCCGCTGCGCCTCTCCTGTATGGTAGCAGGTTTCCTGATATTTGCAACCCATTTTGTGAAAGAATGTGCTATATTTGGTGTCGGTTCGCATTGAGCTCAAAAACTGTCGTGGTGCGTTTCGCCTACTTTTGAAGTTAGCCCCTGAGCCTTGACAATCCTGGTCTCAGGCTATCTCACCAATATCATCTTCTTTATATTCACAAAGCCTTGGGTGTCGAGTCGGCAAAAGTATATGCCGCTAGTGAGGGTTTCAGGAGACCATTGGGATCAGTCTGTGTGTGTGTCGCCCTATTCCGCGCGATATTGAACTTTTTGCCGCGCCGCGAAATCAGCTATGCTGAGCCGTGCCAATTACTATCAGGCCGATAGATACCACCTCACAAATTGGATAATATGTTCTTGAGAAATAGTTGTCAAGACCTGTTCGGACAAATACGTCACTGGCGTGGATGGAGAAGACCGAAGCAGCTCAACTCTTAGGACCCCCAATGGATTGCCATGCCATGGTTCACTTTAGCCGTTGCTCCTCGCAACAGCAACCTTTTTCTTGGAGGGTGCAGCAGGAGAGTGATGTAATCAATTATCTAACGCGTCTTTAGGAGAGACCCAACTGTTAGAGGGGTCACGTTTGCGGTGTGACCCCGCGAATCTTTCGATAGATAGTCCATAGTATGGGTGAGAGAAACAGCGATGCCAGTCCTTTCCAGCCTCTTCTGAGGGGCTTGGTCTGTTTGACTCTTTTGACAAATCTTTCCATAACATCTTCCGGTAGCGGCCCCTTGAAACCTATTCCAACAACGGTATGAGGGAGGCAGGCTGCTCCACCGAAGTCAACAAATGATGAAGCAAAGGGCTTCAAGAGACTTCTGAATGCCTCTGGCGTGAAGCGCCAGTAGTCGTATGGATGGTCATGTATGGGGAAGTACATGACAGAACTGATTACAACAATTCCATCGGACTTGAGGATTCTATGAGCTTCTTCAATAGCCTTTCTCGGGGATTCGACATGCTCGAGTGTATCGAGAATGAGGGCAGTTCCAACCGACTCTGAAGGAAGATCTATATGATGGAGGTCCAGAATGACATCTACACCTGGCCCCTCTCGCATATCGGAACCAACATATTCCTTATCCGGGAAGAGTGGCCGAAGA
Source organism: candidate division TA06 bacterium (assembly GCA_004376575.1). Classification (NCBI taxonomy): domain Bacteria; species candidate division TA06 bacterium. The sequence goes on from SOJN01000022.1 coordinate 3,961, forward strand.
TCTGCAAGGCCTTCCTGGCCGGGTACTTGAAGGGCGCCAAATTCATAGATAGGTTCAGAGATAGGCAATGTTTCAGCAACGAGCTTAACAAACCGTTTGATTGATCCACGCACAGCGCTTTCACCTCCTGAGTTGGATGCGACAGTATCTAGCGTTCAGGCTTCATTCTAAATCGAAAATCCTGGAAAGAGGCTGTTGGATGAGACCTTTACGCACCTACTACGGAGTTTCAATAGGATGATTTCCTCGTACTTGAATTATATCGAGCACAAGTCTAGTTGTCCACTGCAAACAATCAGTTGACCATGTTTGAATATAAGAAGTCTCTGAGCATTCCACCTTAGTTCTTAACCTTGATGAGGTCTTTGCCGTGTAATAGAATGAACGCATACGGAAAAGAGGCAGAGAGGAAACAAAGACCGCAAAAGGCGCTGAGTGGCCGCTTTTTTTGGCTTTGCAGCTTCTGGACAAGGTCGCATTCTGAACGCGGAACATTGACGTCCTCAGCTCGTCCATAAATAGCAGGACATTTCACAGCAAGGAGGAATGAAAGTGGACCCAGAGATAGAGAAAATTCAAGAGAGGGTTGAGAAGGAGAGTGCTTTCTGTGTGAAGCTGGTAGATGAGATGGGCAAGGTGATCGTGGGCCAGAACTACATGATTGACAGGCTTATGGTCGGGCTTCTAGCCGATGGCCACATTCTCCTTGAGGGGGTGCCCGGTCTGGCCAAGACCATGGCGGTGCGGACACTTTCCAAGGCCATAAGGGTGGGTTTCAAGAGGATTCAGTTCACCCCTGACCTGCTACCCGCGGATCTGACAGGGACAATGGTATTTGATCCGAAAACAGGTGAGTTTCACCCGAAGAAAGGGCCCATATTCACAAACATAATACTGGGAGATGAGATAAACAGGGCTCCTGCCGAGGTCCAGAGTGCTCTGCTCGAGGCGATGCAGGAGCGCCAGGTTACTGTGGGTGACACCACCTTTGATCTCGAATATCCTTTCATGGTTCTTGCAACTCAGAACCCGATCGAGCAGGAAGCGACTTATGCACTACCCGAAGCGCAGGTTGACAGAAATGGCCTGGGCGGGTGGATTCCACAGGAAACCCCGGAAATTGTCTGGCGAAGTACAACATACGAGGTACGAAGGACGAGGGAGTAAACTGCCAAGGACGAAGTACTAATGGATATGGCACTCAGGGCTTAAAGGTGATATAATTCGGTGAGGCTGGAAGGGGGAGTGACACCTTTGACCTCGAACGCCTTGGACAGGGTACTGCAGCGAAGCAAACTGCGTTAGGTAGATGGCCTGAACAAGCTGGAGTTGACCGCAAATGTTGTGTCCAAAATGCAAGGTTGGCATGAAAGAAATGAAACGGACGTACCACAAGAAGAGGAAGTGGGTGTGCCCGGTTTGCGGTTGCGTAAGAATGCAAGAACCAAAAACGAAGTGCAAGGTACGAAGTCCAAAGTACGAGCGATGAAGTACCAAGTACACTGTACGAGGTGCGAAGGACGAGACATGAAGTGCGAAGAGCAAAGTACAATGTGCAAGATACCAGGTACTTGGCAATTTGTACTTTGAGGTGATGAAGACGCTTACAGCCTGAAGCTTGAAGCCTAGGGTTAGCGATAGAAAGGGGGTGGCAGATGAGACGCACCATCATTGGGTTGTTAGTTCTGCTTCTTGTGGTTCCAGCATTAGTTGGATGCAAGGAGACGAAGAAAGACCTGGAGGAGTATGGGCATACTGTAATGAGTATGCCGGAGAAGGCAAGGGTGCTTAGCGATGTGACCAGGATAAGGCACGCTATTGAGTTCTATAAGGTAGAAAACGAGGGAAAGTACCCTGATTCGATATCAGAGCTCAATCTGAAGGACCTCTACTATGACGATGAGTACGACTATGATTCCTCTACCGGCAAGGTGAGGAGCAAGAGCCATCCCACGCTTTGAAGCCTTGCTATCTGGTCGCACGCCAGGTCGAAGAGAACAGCCGAAAGACCAGACTAGTGTTCAGATCCAAAAATAGAAGAAAAGATGGGGTGAGGGGCACTACTCCGGAGATTGGCGTTTTCTGTCTCCCAGTTTCTTTTCCAGTCTCTCCATCCTTGCTGCCAGCGATGCCAGTGTTTCGGCAAGGAATCCGACCGTGAAAAGAGAAAGGCCCGCCAGGATGAGCAGGGTGACCAGGTACAAAAGTGGCCTAAAGCCTATTCCCCTTATGAATCTGAGGTATAGAGCATATATGCCGATTATGGCTCCAGCAAGGAACGACATGAGTCCAACGGTGCCGAAGAGGAGCAGCGGTTTCCTTATGAGTGAAATCTGAAACTTGACCGCAACGAGATCGAGAAGGCCAATTAGAACCCGGCCTTTACCGCCATACTTTTGAGAACCTTTTTCTCTGGGATAGAGCTGGACCTTCACCTCAGTTACTGAATAGCCCTTGTCTACAGCGAGTGCTACGATGTAACGGTGCCAGTCTTTTCTCAAATGTAGCTCCTCAAGAATCTCTCTGTTCATCACCTTCACAGAGTTCTGGTCATGGACAGGAACCCTAAACAGGCGGCGGGAGAGCCAATTGTATATGGACGAGACAAACCGCTTCGAGTATTTTCCCACCTTCCAACCGGTGACGAGATCATACCCCTCGAGTAGTTTCTCCATAAGCTTTGGTATGTCTTCTGGTGAATATTGGAGGTCAGCGTCCAGCACGGCTACATACCGGCCAGTACTGCAAGCGAGACCCGTGAGAATAGCCTGTGTCTTTCCCATGTTTGTCCTGTTCCTGGCGACCTTGAGAAACGGATACTTGGGCATAAGGCTTCTCGCCACTTCATACGTGCCATCGGTTGAGCCGTCGTCGACAATGATCATCTCCCAGTCTTCTTCTTGCTGGGAGATGACTTCGGCCGACTTCTCTACCAGGTCCGGGATGTTCTCAACCTCATTGAATGCGGGAGTAATGATAGACAGTTTCATAGTACAACAATCCAATGCCGTCAAGGGTACAAGAGACTGAGTGCCTCCACCAAAACGGTGAGCCTATTATTTTACAGGCACAGTACTATGTCAAGCCGATTCTTCAAGTACAAGATTCAACCAACAAACTACCTGTGCTTAAGAAGAAAAGCTATTCCTCCGGTCAAGCTTCCTGCTATCCCTATGGCAAAGAAGAGCAGGGACAAGGATAAGGCTTCTCCGCTTGAAAGACCCGTCAGTCCGAACAGAAAAACGTATCCCCACTCCCTCACGCCTATGCCGTTAATAGATATTGGAATCATCGCCACGATTGATATTATGGGGACATAAACTAGATGGCTGAACAGTGGAATCGAAAGACCGAGACTGGCTCCTGCGAAGTAGTTGATGATGACAAGAAAGCCCTGGACCAGAACAGACAGGGCAATTGCCCACAACACTACTGGCATTCTTTTTCTGTACAGTTGCATAGCCTGGTAGAATTGCTTTATTCTTTCCCCGAGTCCAAAGACCTTGATAGAACCAATTCTCTTTCTTAGACCGGGAAGGAGACCCCTTTTGAGGAACAGACCAATTACGGCAATCAAAATCACTGTCGCGCCCACGATCAGGAGTATGAATTTTCTGCCTTCGGGGGTGTTCATGTAGAACATCAGGGCCACGAAAGCAAAAATGAGTAGGCCCAGCATACCGAGAACCCTTTCTGTCAGGACAGAAGCGAAGACCTCTGAGCCCTTGGCCCTTTCTTTGGTGACGTATACCGCCCTCGTTATGTCCATCCCCAGCGCTGCCGGAAGGAAGTTGTTGAAGAAGAAAGAGATCATATAGATGACCAGCAAGCGGAAGAAAGGCACTTGTATCCCCTGAGCAGAGAGGAGTCTGCGCCATCTCTCGTTCGAGAGGAGTAGAACGCCGAGCCAGGCAAGGAACCCGAGTACCAACGGAAGGGGTCTGACTGAAGCAAAGAGTGTGGCCAGGTTTGACAAATCCACCCGCCAAAGCAGGAGGCCGAGGAGGAATGCACTGGCCAGAATTCGGATCAGGAGATAGAGAAGACTCCTTGTCTTTTCTTTCATTTCGGACATAGTAGATGGGTGAAATCCCACTGTCAAGTGTTTCCTATTTGGGTAAGTGACCCGCCAGCCTCTCTATGGAGGGCATCGTCCTCTTTGCTCCTGTGCTCTGTGCTTCTCCTGACAGGTCTGCCCTCCACAGTCATCATCCACCACAACCGTGGGTGGGCTCAAAAGCCGTTGACAAGAGAAGACTCCTTTGCTATTTTCAAACGCCGGGGGTCCTGGGGTATTTGAAGGTCGCCGATGCAGGTAATGCTTAGTGCATGCTCTCACGGACCCAACAGGGAGAATCAGAAAGAATGAGCCGAGGAGATCTGTTCACTCCTAGAAGAAAGAGTATGCGCTGTCGAATCTTCTGGTTTGCGGTCGCCAGGTTTGGCGTGGCCTGTGTTTCAGTCTTTGTCGTTCTATGCTCTGGCGCAATTGTCTCGCCCCAGGAACTTCAGATAGCGAGGCTGAAATACTCGGGAGGAGGCGACTGGTACAACGATCCCTCTGTCATTCCCAACCTCTGTGCGGAGATCAACTCCAGAACCAGTATGAGAGCACAAAAGGAGCAGGCGGTTGTGGCGGTATCAGACGACGAGCTTTTCAGATATCCTTTTATTTTCGTGACCGGGCATGGCAACATATCATTTGATATATCAGAAGCCGAAAGACTGAACGACTACCTGAGCAGTGGAGGATTCCTGTATGCTGATGATGACTACGGGATGGATAAGCACTTTAGAAGAGAGATTAAGAAGGTGTTTCCAGATAAGGAGCTGGTTGAGATACCTTTTGACCATGAGATTTTCCACATCTTCTATGACTTTCCAAATGGTCTGCCAAAGATACACAAACACGACGGTAAGCCGCCAAAAGGATATGGCGTATTCCACGAAGGCAGGATGGTCGTATTCTATACTTACGAAACAAACATCAGTGACGGGTGGGCTGATCCTGAAGTCCATAAGGATCCTCCTGAAAAGAGGGAAGCAGCCTTCCAGATGGGGATAAACATTGTCATGTATGCGGTAACACACTGAGAGCCGAAGATCGAAAATAGAAATCGCAAGACAGGGAAACGGAAACAAAGATTTGGGGTGTGTGGGGGGCAATTTGATTTTTGATATTTGTCCTTCGATTGTTCTTCCTTCGACGGAGTCTATGCTGAGCACTTCGGTACCCTCAGTACAAGCTCCGCAAAGTGCTCGGGAGGCCGTGAAACGCCCCGGGCAGGCAGGATCTGCGACAATTTGAAATGTTGGATTCATCTAATCGGCGAAGACGATTTGTGAATGCAGCCGGAGGTTTTCGTTATGGAAAAAGGCAGGATGGCGGATGGTCCGATGTGTTCCTTTGATGAGGTAGCAGAGGTTCTGAAAAGGTTCAAACGCAGGATTCCAAAGGAGAGGATTCTTCAGTATGTGAATGAGTCTGGAACCTGCCAGACCATAAGTCCTTCCCTGGAGAGCGCGCTTCTGGTCTGTCTTCTGTACGAGTGGGAGAAGAGCAGAGAGAAGACTGTCGTTTGCAAGTTCGATATCGAAGAAGACACAGATTTCCCTTCTGCCCAGCTTTTCGGCATAGTCAGCATAGACTGGCCCGGCATGTCGGATAGCTGTGTAGGAGTGTTCTATGAAAAAAAGTGGAACATCTCTTTCATTAAGGGGACAGTTATCTCCCACAAAGGGGAGATGCTCGGCGTTGTTCTAGTTGGCGTCACGGTTGAATCCAGAGAGAGGCTTGCCCAACTCAAGAATGAAGGCACTGCCATAGTTCACAGTTTGAAGAGCGCGGCAGCTGGGGACAGAGCAAAAGCATGGCTTATCGCCCGGGAAGCGGAGAGGTACGAAACCTATATGTCCACAATAGCACGGATACGTGAGATCCTGGAGGGAGAAGACTTGGATGGTTTGATTGGAGAATCTGGCGAGGCAGTCAGGTTTTTCGCAAGCAGGCCAGTCGCTTATGTTCGCGAGAGAAGGTCTACTGATCTAGCGATGCAGATAATCAACAACTACAAAGCAGTAAGAAGGGTCAGGGAATCCGGAGGTGAGGCTCAGCTGAAGATAGGAAACATAAAGACCGAGGCCGGATATCTGACTGGCATATCCATTGTTGGGTATGAGAAAGACTTCACCTTGGATGATTGTCTGAGGGCGATAAATCATGTAGCTCCAGGTTTTCAAATAATGTTCAACAAGGAGTTCAGGACTCCTGACAGGATAATGATTTATAGAATTGAGATTGTGAGCAGGGACGGGACACCTTTTAATCTCAAGGAGATAAACAGAATTGAAGGCGCACTGCGTGAACTGGCACAAGGGAGGCGCTTCGAAAGGATAATGTGGATAGAGAAGTTCGGTGGAGTAGAAGGCTATGCTCGAGCGCTGATTCCGTACCTTGCACGGGAACAGAAGAGTTCTGAGATCACTCAAGTATATATCACTTTCGGCCAGACTGTTGAACTGTTCGCCGAGTTCAAAATCCTGGTGGTCTCGGGTCTGACAGGGCCCAAGCTAAAGCGAATGGGCTTGAAGGTTCTGGACAAACTTGATTCCGCAAAAGGCTTATCATTGGTGTCATATAAGACTTCGAAAGGCCCGCACAATACTCTTGTGCAGATAATTGACCTGCGGGCTGACCTCGCGTATTTTGCCGGACCTGATCATGTTTATCCCCGTATCAGAGAGATCCTTGGTCAGGTTATCGGTGAGTTTCGTGATTTTGACAGAGGTGGAAGAACTGAGGAGGTTGATAAGGTAGACAAGTTGCTTCAGAGGCTGAAAGGGTTGGACTACTTGACTGTCAGGGAGATATATTTTCATCTTGACGATTTCTACAGGCTGGGGGCCGGCGTCGATGAGCTGGCGGAAAACATAGAGACAGTCATGTCCGTGCTTGAGCGGTTTAAGAAAGCTAAGACAAAGAGGCCCTATGTGTTGGGGAAGAATATCACGGCCCGCGTTTCAGAGGGGAAAGAGGTTGTACTGGCAACAATTCTGGCAATCGTTGATAGAACTGACGGAAAGCCGATCAGGCGCTGGCTTGACCAGCTGCGCGATTTTGAAATAACAATGAGCAAACTCGAGAAGGAGAACGCGTCCATTCTGCACTTCAGAGTTTCCGAAGACGGCAAACCATTGTCTGATTCGAGGCTGAGCGAAGTACTGAAAGACCTGAAGAAAATTGCCCGCATGGCCTGATCCCCGATCTTTTAGCCACCGGTCAGAGATGTCCTCGGATTGACTCATGCGATAGGCAAGCTGGGTTTGGGGGGGGAGGGGGATGAACCTGTCTGGGGGCAGAATCCACCCATCTTCTCCTGAAGTTCAGGTGCTCTCGGAACTGTGTGCTCCTTTTTGGGGCAAAAGACAGCAGATGGCAGGATTCTTGCTAAACATAAATATCGCACGGAACCATGTGGGGAGAAAAGGGCCTCTTCTGACGCATAATTGTGACTGGCGAGGTCAAAAAAGGACTTGACACGTAAGAATTTAGGGGTATAATCTTGGAAAAACGGAAAGGGACAGGTCTATTCACAACGCGTTTATAAAGAACCTGAGATGGCGTATTGTATTGTTCCGGTCCGCTTCGGGCAAGACCGAGCTTAGGCTCACCCGTGGCCGGATGTTTTTTTATGCGACCTCCTCAGCTATGGGTCTTTTGGCGTGCGCTGCCTCTGTTTGTTTCTTGCCGGTAGGGGAGGGAAAAGGGGTTACATCTGAGTTAAGATCCGAGTTGGCCTTTCTGAACCGCTCACTCGACCTGACCGAACGCAAACTGGCGGACCTTGAGGAGGAGATGGAGAAAAGGATAGCGCTCGACGAAAAAGTGAGAGTTGTATCCGACTTGGAGATTATACATGAGGAGGTGAGGTCCCTGGGTGTTGGCGGGACCGGCTGGCATCTGAAGAGGCCCGACCTGGTAGGTCCCCGAATCGGTAATAGACTGGTATCGATCGGCGAGAGGATAGAGAAGCTCGAAAGGCAGGCAAGATTCGAGCAGGAGTCTTTTGAGGAGATTGTAGATGAGTTGGCGCAAAGGGAAAAGCTGCTGGCTCACACGCCCTCCATAATGCCAGGGCAGGGCTTCATCACCTCCTACTTTGGCTGGAGAATTAGCCCAATAACCAAGCGTAGGGAGTTTCATAGAGGGCTTGACATTGCCAACCTGGGTGGCACTCCAATTGTGGCCACTGCTGATGGTAGGGTTACGTTTGCAGGTTGGAAAAAGGGGTTTGGAAGGTTTCTGACGCTTGATCATGGTTATGGCTACATTACCAGGTACGGACACTTGAAGTCCATTTTGGTCAAGGTAGGCGATAGGGTTTTTCGCGGCCAAACAATCGGCCTGCTGGGGGCGAGCGGAAATGCTACGGGGCCTCACGTTCACTACGAGGTTCTGGTCAATAGAAGACACGTCAATCCCAAAGGATATATCCATTCCGGGCTGTTCTAATCTTGCCATTCAAAGCCCGAAGGTCCCAATATAGCCATCCATCCGATTCACTTTCAATCCATAGAGAACTTACAACACGAGCCCTTCAGGACCGGTTCTCTGCAACAGTCTGCACTCTGAAATTGTGAAGACCGTTCGGCGTTGACTTTGGCCATCTTTTCCCATATATTACGCGATTGGGTATGGTGCGCAAAAAGATGTGCAGAGTTGCCTAAATGAACAAGAAGGGATGTTCTTGTTGCCTCAGACCGGGTTGGGGATTGTGAGCACATTGAGACACCAATGGGGCTCTGGCTCTCAGAGAAGCACTAACTCTGAAGAAGGCTTGTGATGTTGAAGGAATGGGAATTGATTCCGTGCGATATTTGTGGATCAACGACTTTCTCCATCTTTTGGGAAAAGCGAACCTCGAAGTATGTCAAATGTTCTCAATGTGGACATGTTTTCGTTAGCCCGCAGTGGACCCCAGAGGTCATCAAAACCGAAGCTGATGAGTTGGCGAAAGGTTACCATGCCACCGATGAAAGGATAGAATCGGATTTTTCCAGTTTTATACGCGAATATATTCACTATCCGAGGCTGAGCTCCGTTGAAAAATACAAGAAGAACGGGAGGTTGTTGGATGTGGGATGTGCCACAGGTGCATTCATGTTCTCTGCGAGAATGAGAGGATGGGAACCTTTTGGGATTGAACTTTCGCAGGTTAGCGCCCGTTACGGGAGAGAGGTGGAACATCTAGATATTCATGTAGGGACCCTGTTTGACGCGGGTTTCGCCAGCGGTTATTTCGATGTCGTTACCATGTGGGAGGTGATAGAGCACCTGCCCACGCCAACTGGGTACTTAAGGGAGGTCAAGAGGATCCTGAGAGAAGGGGGAGCCGCTCTGCTTTCGACACCGAACGTCAATTCTTTGACCCGACTCATCATTGGGAAGAAATGGGAAGTCATCTCACCTGAAGAGCATCTTCACCTCTTTTCTGAAAGAACAGTCAAAACCCTGTTTGAAAAGTCTGGTTTTCTGGTTTCCAGAAGTGTGACTGAGGACATTAATCCGTTACTCATCATCAGAAATCTAGTCTCTCGCAGGCGAAGCGACGACCGAGGGGAAAAGCGGAGAGAGATTGTTGCATTAAGGAATGTGATTGAGAAACACAGGATTCTCAAGTCATCGCGTCGAGCAATGAACACCATTCTTTCAAGAATCAAATTAGGTGATACCCTTGTCGTCCTAGCTGAGAAGGCCCAATGACTGTCTGCTATTTTGGAACGTATCTGAGGGACTATTCAAGGAACAGAATCATTATAAAAGGCCTGAAGAAGAATGATGTGCAGATAAAAGAGTGCCACGCTGAGCTGTGGAGCAATACAAAAGAGAGGCTGAAAGAGTTCAGTGGATTTATCAGGAAACTGATACTTATCAAACGTATCCTCTCTTGCTATGTTCTTCTCATCAAGCGGTATCGCCAGATCGGAAACTACGATGTCATGTTTGTGGGCTACACCGGTCATTTCGATACCTTTCTCGCAAGATTTCTCGCTGGCCTTAGACGACGGCCTCTGTTTTTTGATGCTTTCGTATCCCTGTATGATACTTTTGTTGACGACCGCCAGTTAGTTTCTTCAAGGTCCCTTCTTGGTCGTGTTCTCAGGTGGGTTGACAGAAAGTCTTGTATGTTAGCTGATAAGGTGCTCCTGGATACCAACGAACAGATTGAATACTTTCGCAAAAAGCTCGCCCTCACTGACGTGAAATTCCACCGGATCTGGGTGGGTGCCGAGGATGGCCTCTTCTATCCAGGCCCTGAAAAAGATGATGATTCTTTCGTGGTTCTTTTCTATGGTTCGTTGATTCCTTTGCAGGGGGCGGAGGTTATTCTCGAGGCTGCGAAGATATTGGAGACCCATTCAGACATACGGTTTGAAATTGTCGGTTCTGGACAGCTCAGCAAAAAGATCGCTGCTCTTGCAGAAAGCCTGAACCTAATGAATGTTTCATTCATTGAGTGGGTGGATTACGAAAAGCTTCCCGAAAAAATTGGAGAATCTGAAGTTTGTCTGGGCATCTTTGGAAACACTTCGAAGGCTCAACGGGTCATACCCAACAAGGTCTATCAGGCCCTTGCTATGAGGAAACCGGTAATCACAGGAGACTCGCCAGCAGCAAGGGAAGCTCTGATTCACGGTGAGAACGCCGTTCTCTGCAAAATGGGAGATCCTGGACGATTGGCAGAAGCAATCCTTTCGCTCAAAAAGGATCCTCTTCTCAGAAGAAAAATCGCCGAGAACGGCCATTCTCTTTTCAAGAGCCATTTTACGACCGAAAAGATCGGGAGGATGGTGAAGGGACTGATATCACAATCTGTCGCGTGTGAGTAGTCATTCCCTCGTTGTTTGAGTTGCTGAATAGCGAATTGCAGATAACCTCGGTGCGTCGGGGTTTTCATGTTTGAAATGAGTGGAGATGGGTTGTGGCTTGACGGCCTCTGAGGTGTTTGTTATACTGACTTGCTTGATTCTCAAGCACTTATTCAAGTTTCGGAGGTGAAGATGAACATCGGGGTGGTTGGCTCCGGACATGTTGGCTTGGTGACTGGTGCATGTCTGGCAGAACTCGGTCACACCAGTATTTGTGATGACGACGACGTTCGCAAGATTGAGATGCTCAAAAATGGCCAGATGCCTTTCTACGAGCCCGGTCTGAAAGAAATGGTGGATAGAAATGTGGCGGCAGGGAGACTTGAGTTCACAACTGACATAGCACACACAATAGAGAGGTCGAGGGCGCTGTTTATTGCCGTAGGCACACCCCCGAGGGAAGATGGCGAGGCGGACCTGAGTACAGTGGAGGCAGTTGCCTCCAGGATAGCGGAGACGATGAGAGAATACAAACTGGTGGTGGAAAAGAGCACTGTGCCCGTACACACCGGGATTCAGATAAAGCGCACAATGGAAATGAGAAGAAAGAACGATGTGGAGTTCGATGTGGCGTCAAATCCTGAGTTCTTGAGAGAAGGAAGTGCTGTGCACGATTTCATGAACCCGGATAGGGTGGTAATAGGGTTTGAGACTGAAAGGGCAAGAAGGAATCTACTAGAGATCTACGGCCCGCTTAAGGCCCCAATAATAGAGACCGACATGCAGAGTGCAGAGATAATAAAGCACGCGTCAAATTCATTTCTCTCAATGAAGATTTCCTTCATTAATGCAATCTCAATCATATGCGAAATGGCGGGCGCAGATGTACTTAAGGTTGCCGAAGGAGTCGGCATGGATAAAAGGATTGGGCGGGCGTTCCTGGACGCTGGCGTGGGCTTTGGGGGGTTCTGTTTTCCCAAGGATATCAGGGCATTTGTTAGAATTGCAGAAAAGCTGGGATATGACTTCAGACTCCTGAAAGAAGTGGAGAGAATAAACGAAGAGCAAAAGGAGAGATTCGTGGCAAAGGTCAAGGAGGTTTTGTGGAACCTTTCGGGAAAGACGATCGGAGTCCTTGGATTGGCGTTTAAACCCAATACAGATGATATGAGGTATGCGCCGTCCCTGGACATAATCAACGGCCTCTTGTCAGAGGGCGCGAAGGTGAAGGCTTATGATCCGGCCGCCATGGATGCAGCCAAAAAACTGCTTAACAACGTCGAGTTCTGCAAGGACCCATATGATACTGCAAAGGATGCTGATGCTGTTGCACTAGTAACAGAATGGGAGGAGTTCGAGAAGCTGGATCTAGAAAAATTGAAGACCGTAATGAGGAGCCCTGTTCTCATAGACGGGAGAAATGTTTTTGACCCCGAAACGATTCAGGAGCTTGGTTTCGTTTACAAAGGGATGGGTAGATGAGGGCTGTGGTAACAGGTGGCGCTGGTTTCCTTGGTTCGCATCTCTGTGAGGCGCTCTTAGAAGACGGCTGCAGCGTAGTTACGATTGACAATCTGATCACTGGTAACAAAGAGAATATGGGGGCGCTTCTTGGCTTGTCTGAGTTTGAGTTTATCGAGGGGGACATCTGTGATGGCATAGATGTAGAAGGCGACATTGATATGATCTTCCATCTGGCCTCGCCAGCGAGCCCCAACGACTATCTCAATCTTCCAATAGAAACGCTCAAAGCAGGGACTGTGGGAACTCTGAATTGCCTTGAGTTCGCCCAAGAGAAGAGCTCTCTTTTTCTTCTTGCTTCCACCTCAGAGATCTATGGCGATCCATTGGAGCATCCTCAAAGAGAGGAGTACTGGGGCAACGTCAATCCTATAGGAGTCAGGTCTGTTTATGATGAAGCAAAGAGGGTCTCTGAGTCCATGGCTATGGCCTACCACAGGGAAAGAGGGGTGACAGTCAGGATAGCAAGAATATTCAACACCTACGGACCAAGGATGAAACGCGATGATGGGAGGGTCGTCCCCAACTTCATCGATCAAGCACTCCACGGCCAGGACCTGACAGTATTCGGAGATGGTGCCCAGACCAGGAGCTTTTGTTTTGTTTCGGACCTGATAGATGGTCTGCTCAAGCTGGCAAGGAGCGGTGTGGAAGATCCTGTGAACTTGGGGAACCCCGAAGAAGTCAGGATAGTAGATCTGGCGAAATTGATTTTGAAAATGGCAGGCAGCAATAGTGGCATAAAGTTCGAAGAACTGCCCGTAGATGACCCGCGTACAAGAAGACCTGACATATCCAAAGCAGAAAAGCTGTTGGGGTGGCAGCCCAACGTTGATCTGAATGTAGGACTTGAGAAAACGCTAGCCTGGTTTAGGGGGAAATTGCACAGGTCGTAGGAGAGGCGAGAGCTTGCGAGAAAGCAGCATTCTACCCCGGACTGCTTCTGAACAGATCAAGGTTGGACGGTCTGGCAAAGACTGGTTGGTTCTCGGAATCATACTCTTTGTCTACCTCTTGGTTTCAATTCTTCTCTTTGATCCCAGGCTACACACCGGTGGCGACAACGCGCGCTACATTTGTTTGGCCCGGTCTGTCCTTGCAGGCAAAGGATATAGTGACATCTTTAGACCAGGGGAGCCTCCTCATGCCCAGTACCCTTTTGGATACCCTCTCCTCCTGACCGCTGTGATGGCACTTTTCAGCAACTCGGTCATCGCTCTCAAGCTACTTTCCCTTCTTCTGGGTGCGGGGTGTGTCCTGCTTCTCTTTCTTCTACTGCGAGACCTGTGTAGCAGAGTGTTGCTGTTCTCAGTAGTCTTGCTTTTTGCAGTGGCCCCTCTTCTTCTCGAATACAGCCACTGGATACTGAGCGACGTCTCCTTCACGTTTTTCTCTCTGCTTTCCCTTTTTCTGTTCAAACAAGCTGACCTGAACAAGAAGAAGTTCCCGCCCCTCTTCTGGGCCTCTATCATATGTATGCTGTTTGCATACTACATAAGGACGGTCGGAGCAGCTCTACTACTGGGTGTTCTGTTCTATTTCGGATTCAGGAAGCGACTGAAGAGGCTGTTCGTCTCTCTGGCCATCATAGTGGTCGCGGTTCTCCCCTGGTCGATCAGGACAGCCAGGATCTCACAGGGGGGTGGTTATCTTACCCAGCTTACACTCAGGAACCCTTATGATATAGGGAGCGGGAGAATAGGAATGAAGGATGGTTTGGTCCGGCTGAAATCAAATAGCGTGAGTTACTTCTTGGTCAACATTCCCAAGACCCTGTTCAGCGTGCACCAAAAGTTTTGGCCCGTCGCAAGGAGAGGATTGGGCATCTACGTGTTTGGCTTCTTGGTTTCAGGCGTGATGCTTCTGGGCTTTGCACGGGAACTCGGGCGGGGAAACCGGCTTTCCCATTACTACGTAACGTTCTACATGGGGACGATACTCATCTGGCCTCAGGTTTGGGCCACTGATAGGTTCTTTCTGCCTGTGGCGCCCTTTGCTCTGTTCTACTTCTTTAGTGGTCTTCTACTCTTGACGCGAAAGCTTGAACCCTTACTTAGAAAAAGGGTGAGTCTGTTTGTGGCCGGGTTGATTCTGTTGTCGAGTTTGGGCACCATAGCAGGAACTGTGCCCCACGCCATGAGAATCATGCGGGCATATGCCAGTGGTGACAGATTTGCAGGATACCCGGCTGAGTGGACCAGATACTACGAGACAGCGACATATGCCTCAAAGTTCACACCAAGGGATGGAGTGTTTATGGCCAGGAAGCCAGCCCTGTTCTATCTGTTTGCGAACAGGAAATGTCTAGTCTATCCTTTTACGTTTGATAAACAGAGGATAGTAGAAACTATTAAAGAGAACAGGGTGTCATATGTTATTGTTGATGGTTTTACATGGACACAGACTACCAGGAGATACCTCGTCCCGGTCATAGTGGCCAATGAAAGAGATTTCGAGATAATATATACGACCCAGCCGCCGACTACGTATATGCTGCGCTACATCGGTGGGTAGTTTTTTCCTGCTGAGGAGCAGATTAGTTGAAGCTGTCCGTAATAATTCCTGTATACAATGAGGCTACTACCATAAAGAAAGTTTTGCAGCGGGTTTCTTCCGTGCCCCAGGAGAAGGAGATAATAGTTGTCGATGACTGTTCTAGTGATGGGACCAGGGACATTCTGAGAAATCTTGCCATGCCAGACATGAGGCTCATTTTCCATGAAAGAAATATGGGCAAAGGAGCGGCGATCAGGACAGGTCTGAAAGAAGCCAAGGGTGATGCGGTCATAGCACAGGACGCTGACCTCGAGTATGACCCCACGGAATTTGTGGCCCTGATGAATCCCATCAAACAAGGCCGCGCTGCGGTCGTATACGGCTCAAGGTTCAAGGGTGGAGGCAAGTTTCTTCTCAAGAGTCGGTTCGCCAACAGGGTTCTGACTGCCCTGACGAATCTTCTCTTCGGCTGCCACCTCAGTGACATGGAGACTTGTTACAAGTGTATGAGGATAGATGTAGCTAAGTCCATACAAATCAAGTCAAACGGTTTCGAAGTAGAACCGGAAATCACTGCCAAGATACTCAAGCGGGGATTCCACATCTGGGAGGTGCCAATAACGTATCGTGGCAGGAGTTCCTCTGAAGGGAAAAAGATAGGTTGGAAAGATGGCCTGAAGGCAATTGTTGCGCTCATACGTTATAGATTCAAGGAATAGCGTCACGCCAGGTTGGGTCAAGGTAGTCCGTCATCTGGGACTCTGCCGGAAGGGTTTGCAGGCTTGAAAGTTCAGAAGAGATGGCTCCGTGGGGCGGTTGCTCTGCTCCTCGTTCTCATAATCTTTCTTTTTCTGGGAAAAGAAATGTGGAAGAACTGGCGCCAGATCCCATTTGAACAGATTCGATTCAACTACTGGCTGGTTATTCTTTCTTATGCATGTATGTTTGCCTCTTTCTTGACCCACGCGGGTGTATGGAAGCTTATGCTTGCTGCCTATGGTGCCAAGTTGAGTTATGTTCACTCCTTTCAGATAGTCGTTACATCCCAACTGGGTAAGTACATACCAGGCAAGGTTTGGTTCGCACTGGGGAGAATGTATTTGGCCAAGGAATTTGGTGTTCCGGAAAGGGTTTCAATTGTGAGCGTTGCCTTGGAGAGTGTTCTTTTAGTCATATCAGGAGCCGTGATTGCGCTTTTGACAATTGTGGCCCCGTGGGCGCAGAACTTTCCTTTGAAATACTCCCTTTTGGCTCTGATAATCGTCGTGTGCGGTCTTGTTGTGACACATCCCAGGATTTTTGGTAGACTTGTTAATCTCACCACAAGGATGCTGAAACAAGAGAGCATACAAATGAATCTCACGTATGCTGGAATGGTCGGCCTTCTTTTGCTATACTCGGTCTGTTGGTTCTGGCAGGGGATAGGGTTCTTTTTTCTAATAGGGTCTTTCTATGAAATAGAAATGGCAAAATGGCCCGTCATATGGGGGATTTATGCTCTGGCGTGGATCACGGGCTTTTTGAGCTTTTTGGCGCCGGCCGGCTTGGGAGTAAGAGAGGGACTAATGACGCTCCTTCTCTCCTTCTACATGCCTCTGTCGCTTGCAGTGGTTGTTGCTCTAGTTGCTCGGATATGGAGCACAGTAGCCGAGGTGTTAGCCTTTTTCGTTTCGCTTCCTGCTATGAGAAAGTGGAGAAGTGCTGAACTGAAAAGGGAGGGGAGTTGAGTTCAAAGACCAGCAAAAAGAAGAAGCATACGGAAACGAGAACTAGGCCTGCTGGGATGAGTGACAAGCTTCAGGAGCGGTTAATTGTGGCGGTTCTCATCGCTCTTCCGTTCATACTCTACTACAAATACGTCTTCGGGGGCGGAATGCTCAAAAGTTCTGACCTGATGCTGGCGGGCTACGCGGTGAGGCAGTTCATTGCCGAATATCTGGCGTCTCACGGAAGGCTTCCGTTGTGGGATCCTCATGTGTTCGGCGGGATGCCTACGGTTGCGGCTTTCTATGGGGACGTATTCTATCCTACGACGCTCTTCCGTATTTTCATTCCTGTCAGGATTGTCTGGTCCTGGACCTTTGCAGCCCACATTGCGCTGGCTGGTGTCGCAACATTCTATTTCTGCAAGGATCTGGGCATTAACAGGTATGCTTCGGCAGTGGGAGCCCTCGGCTACACGTTCTGCGGCAGTCTGGTCTCCATGACAGCCCCTGGACATGACACCAAAATGATATGCGCATCTCTCCTCCCTCTTGCTTTTCTGTTCTTAAACAGGGCGATAAACAAGGGTAAGCTCTACCAGTTTATCTTTGCCGGAGCCACAGTTGGGTTTTCTTTCCTGGCAGGACATGTCCAGGCCACGTACTACATGGTGATCTCCCTTCTCATCTTCTTTCTATTCAGGTTGTTTGGAATGTGGAGGGATGCCGACCAGAGAGGGCGCATCAGAAAAGTCATTGTATACTCTGTCCTGGCGGTTTTCTTCATGGTGTGTTTGATTTCGATACAGTATCTGCCTGTGTACAAAAATATGCCTTTTGCCGCAAGAGGTGCTGAAAAGGGATTTGCATGGTCAACCTCGTGGTCACTGCCCACCAGCGAACTCATTGACCTGGTCACACCCCACTTCTCAGGCCTCGGAGCGAGATATTGGGGTACCAACTACTTCAAGCTCGACTCACAGTATCTGGGCATACTTCCCCTTCTTCTCGCCCCTCTGGCACTTCTGGGGAAGAGGCCCAGGAATGTGAAGTTCTTTGTTGGTCTTTTGCTTCTGGGAGTGATAATGGCCCTGGGCGGACATACACCACTTTACAGACTCGCGTACTACATTATGCCTGGAGTAAGAAAATTCAGAGGGCCTGCAACGATCTTCTATATTGCTTCTTTTTCTCTGAATATGCTGAGTGCATTCGGTGCCGCACACCTCATGCAGGATCTGAAGAACCCGCAAAAGAGGAAGATATATACTTACTTGTTGATTGCGCTTGGGGTCATTTTTCTATTCGCCATCATTTGTGCTGCGGGACGACAGTCCGTGATTCAGTTCATTTCAAACAGAATCGGGCCATACGTACGTTCTAGCTATTCACCGGAACTTGCCGCAAATAAGATTGCAAACCTGAGGGCCAACTACCCCTATTTTCTCAAAGGTCTCTCGTGGGCACTTTGTCTTTTTGCGGCCAACGCTGGCTTAATCTATCTGCTTGCAGCAAGAAAGCTTGCCAGAGAGACGTGGACAGTTGTCGCCTGCCTTTTGCTTCTGGTCGATTTGTGGATATTTGACAACCACTTCATACGTCAGGCTCGGAGACCTTCTGATTATTTCGCTCAGGACGAGGTGGTTAGGTTCCTGAAGGCTCGAAAAGGCCTTTTTCGGGTATTCCCCTTCAGGTATGAGAATACGAACAACGACTTCCTTAAGTTTCACGACATTCAAAGCGTAGCTGGTTACCACGGAAACGCGCTTCAGTCCTATCAGGATTTCACCGGGGCCGGAAGCTCTGTAATGTTTGGCGCGAAAAACCTTCATAACAAGAACTTCCTGGCCGTCTTGAATGTTAGATTCCTGATAAGCTTCTCTCTGCCGGAAGATGTGAGTAGATTCGACGCAAGAACCAGAGAGGCGATTGAGAGCCTTAGAAAGTTCTTTCAGAAGGGACATTTCAGGGAGGTGTTTCGGGGAAGGACCTATGCAGTCTATGAAAACATTTCCGCACTCGACCGTGCTACTCTAGTTCCCGGTTATGAGGTGCTTCCCAGAGATAAGATTCTGGACAGACTTAGAGACGATTCCTTTGACCCCAGGGATGTGGTTATTCTGGAAGAGGAGATCGGCATGACCGTGCCCGGTGGAAGTGGGCCGGCAGGGGATGTAGAAATAACAGAATATGGTCCAAACAGGATAGTCATGAAGGCAGACACCCGTGACAACAGCATACTGCTGCTCAGCGAAAACTTCTACGACCAGTGGCGGGCCCAGGTGGATGGAAAGAAGGTGAAAATGTACAGGGCCAACTACACATTCAGAGGAGTACCACTGCCTGCTGGTTCACACACCGTCCAATTGGATTATGACTCGCCTGCCATGAAACTGGGCGTGCTTTTGAGCACCCTTAGTTTTGTTCTGTTGATCATTTGCATTGTTGTTTGGCGCAGAGACTGCAGGAAGCCTTGAGACAGCAGGAGGTGTAAGACGGTTATGAAAGCTCTGGTGGTAATGCCGACCTATAATGAGGCGGACAACATCGCTGAAATGGTGTCTCAAGTACTATCGCAAGACCCTTCAATTGAGGTGCTCATAATAGATGACAACTCGCCTGACGGCACGGGAGAGATGGCTGAGAAGCTTGCTGCTCGAGACTCGAGAGTGCATGTTTTCCACAGAAAGGAGAAGCTCGGGTTGGGCAGTGCGTACGTTGCTGGGTTTAAGTACGCGCTCAAGGAAGGATATGATTACATTTTTGAGATGGATTCGGACTTCTCTCATGATCCGAAGGAGATAGGTAATTTCCTGAAGAACATGGAAGAGTATGATCTTGTCATTGGTTCGAGATATGTCAGCGGGGTGAGTGTGATAAACTGGCCGATGTCAAGATTGTTGTTGAGTTATTCTGCAAACATGTATGCGAGAATCGTGGTTGGAGCTCCCATAAGGGACCTGACCGGAGGATTCAAGTGTTTTAGGCGTAATGTGCTGGAGGCGATTGATCTTAACAAGGTACATTCCGATGGGTATGCTTTTCAGATAGAAATCAACTATAAGGCATACCGGAAGGGGTTCAGAGTAAAGGAAATCCCCATCATATTCGTGGAGCGCAGAGCGGGCGAGTCGAAAATGTCAAAGAAGATAATAGGAGAGGCCTTCTTTCTTGTGTATAGATTGAGAATCTTGAGCCTACTCAGAAAGCTGTGATTGACACAGAAAAGACTTGGTGTTAACGTGGATTTGATGGTCCCTACTTGATGGACGTATCCATCATAATCGTCAACTACAATACGCGGGCATCCTTGAGGAGGTGTCTCCACTCTGTTACCGCTTTCCCTCCACTCTGCGAGTTCGAAACCATTGTGGTTGATAACGCATCGATTGACGGCAGTGCCGAGATGGTCAAGAAGGCGTTCCCCCAGGCTGTGCTCGTTGAAAACAGGATAAACAAGGGGTTCGCAGGAGCACTGAATCAGGGGATAAGAAGGTCAAGGGGCAAGCTGCTGCTCTTTGTGAATCCTGATGTGATTCTGGCTCGGGGGTGCATCGAGGTCTTAGCCGAATTCATGGACAGGCATCCCGAACCTGGGATATGTGGTCCAAAGCTGCTGAACCCGGACGGTAGGATTCAACTTTCCTGTAGAGCTTTTCCCACCCTTGTTAACGTGTTCTTTGGACGGATGTCACTCTGGAACCGATTCTTTCCCCAAAACAGGATAAGCAGGTCCTTCCTTGAGGCCGATCTCGACTATAGTGTAGTGCAGGAGGTGGACTGGATAGTGGGCGCATGTATGATGGTCAAAAGGAAAGTGGTGGATTCGATAGGCTTTTTCGATGAAGACTATTTTCTGTTCGTGGAAGATACCGACTTCTGCTACCGGGCAAGAAAAGCGGGTTACTCAATCTATTTCGTGCCGCATGGTGTTGCGACACATGAGAGGGGCGTGTCGATGCGGAAATCGTTTGTAGTCTCAAAATACAGTCATAACATAAGTATGTATAAGTTTTTCGTCAAACATTACAAGCTGAATTCCATAATACGTGCTTGTCTGAGGATTGGACTCATCGCCAGGCTTCTGGTTGTGATCCCCGTGGAGGGGATTCAAAGGTCTCTCTGATGATTAAAGAAAAGGTTCATACTTTTGGAATTGGGCATGCGGTTGTAGACATCGCTTTGACAGTCGGGGCTTTTTATGTTGCCAGTTGGATAAGACGGGCACTTCTTCCGCCAGATTTAAAGGCTTTTCTCGATCTGAACAGAATAGGCTGGATGCTCATAGTGATAGTTCCCGTCTGGTTCATTTTGCTCAACTATGAAAAGGCCTACCCTTCTTTTGAACAGAGGTCTCTGAGAATCATTTGCTACAGGGCTGCGAAAGCTGCGCTCGAGGGGCTGGGGATACTCTTTGCCGTCATCTTTTTCAAGAGGGCCTATGTTCAAAGCCGCCTGTTCATACTCTTCTTCGGAGCCATTAATATTGGATTTCTAGTGGCGGCAAGGGTTCTCATTTTTCAGTGGAGAAAGCACTTTTATGCCAGGGGTTCACATCTTCACCAGGTACTCATTGTGGGAACGGATGATAACGCGGTCAAAGTCTCCAAACTGATAGCCGATCAATCGCAGTGGGGGTTTGACCTATCGGGGTTCTTGACGTTAAGCAGTAGCCACGAACGGAGCGCGGAGTGCACTCCAGTATTGGGCGAGCTGAAGAATTTGGGAGATATTCTTCATAATTCCCACATCGACTGGGTGATTTTTGTGGTAGACAGCAGTGAAATAGAGCTGGTCAGATCTGGCATCAGGGAGTGCGAGGAGGTAGGAGTAGTTGCATCGTATTTGATGGGCAACATGTTTCCGTTGAAGATGGCCAGGATGCATCTTGACGCATACGACGGCACCACATTTCTCACCTTTACGACTACCACTAGCTACGGTTGGTCTCTACTATACAAGGGCATCCTTGATAGGGTGGGAGCGTCTCTGGGAATCCTGCTTTTGTCTCCTCTCATGCTTCTGGTCGCCACTCTCATAAAGCTCTCTTCGAAGGGTCCGGTCTTTTTCGACCAGGAGAGGTGTGGACTGAATGGACGGAGGTTTGTGCTTTACAAGTTCAGGACTATGAAAGAGGGCGCAGAAAAGATGCTGGATGATGTCAAGGCGACAAGCGGTAATGGGTCCCGGGTGGTGTTCAAATTAAAGGATGACCCTCGGGTGACACGTGTGGGAAGATTCTTGAGAAGGTTCAGTCTGGACGAATTGCCTCAACTCTACAATGTGCTGAAAGGCGAGATGAGTTTGGTGGGTCCAAGACCGCCAATTCCGTCTGAGGTGAAGAAGTACGAACGGTGGCAAAGAAGAAGGTTATCCATGAAACCTGGTCTCACCTGTATTTGGCAGGTGAGTGGCCGCAATGAGGTGGATTTCGAAAAGTGGATGACCTTAGATCTTCAATACATAGATGATTGGTCGCTGACTCTGGATGCTAAGATTCTTCTGAAGACGGTACCTGCCGTACTCTCGGGGAAAGGGGCGTATTGATGAGGTCATTCTTCATTTTGTCAATGGTCTCTGCGTCCATCATGCTTTTCTGCATACAGTCCATGCCTGTGGAGTGGGAGAGCTACACCTATAGCAACGATGTCTATGACGTGACTGTGAGCGGGGGGAAGGTGCTGTGTGCTACCAGTGGCGGTGTGCTTGAGTTTGATAACGTAAGCAAGAGCTTTACAAAGTACACCAACGTTGATGGTCTCCTGGAGTGTCCCACAGCGGCTGTTGACGTGGACGATTCGCTGAACTGGTGGATGGCACATTCGACAAAGGGTGTGACTGTTCGTTCTCAGACTGGCCAACATAAGAGCTTCACGGAGTATGAAGGTATACCGGGGGAGAACCTTCATTGTATCAAAGCCATGGGCGACATAGTGATGGCGGGGACAGATGATGGGGTGTGGAGTGTGGACACCAATGGGGATCCGTTTGGCGGTAGTTTGTCTTCCAGCCTGTACCTTCAGAATATGCACGTGTGGGACATCGCCGTCGGCGACACCACAGTCTGGTATGGGACGTCGGATGGGCTGCATGGTGCTCTCAAGACTTCCCATTCAGAAACCACCTACCATTACACCACCGCGGATGGCCTGCCCAGTAACAATGTGACCTGTGTGGCGGAGCAGGGAAGCCTATGGGTTGGAACGGACAGCGGTATTGGGCTGTATGATGACACAACCTGGATTGATGTAAGCTCTGGCCTTCCTTCAGATGATGTAAGAGACCTCGTATTCTACAGGGATACATTGTGGGCGGCAACTGGGTCAGGGGTGGCCTTTTTTAATGGGGTGAGCTGGTCTGCGAGGAATAGTGGACTGCCATCCACAAATGTGACCAGCCTGGCAGGAGGGCCTTCTTCTCTTTGGTGCGGAACGATTCGCGGAGGTATTGCGGAATACAGTGGGACCTGGGTAGGATACTCCTCGCCCGGGCTTCTGAACAATGATGTGGAAGGGGTTACCAGTGAAACAGATGGCTCAATGTGGGTGGTCTATGACCACTCTTGGGTTGGCGTGAGCAGGCTGAAAGAAGGAGACTGGCAGCATTTCACCAGGGATAGCTTTGAGGTCCTGCGCCATCACAGCAAAACTGTCCGTGTAGACAACGCCGGGAATGCCTGGTTTGCCACCTGGGGAGGAGGCGCTGTGGAGAGGACAGTATCTGGCGAATGGTATGTCTTTACAGACACCAATGGATATCTGCCCACTCCTTACACAAGTGCTCTGGACATTGATCAGTATGACAACAAGTGGATAGCCTCCTACAGGGTAGGCGCGTCAGGCGGAGTTACGGTTCTTTCTCATGACAATTTGCGGAAGGAACTGTTCGATAAGGTCGAATTGCTGGTGACAACCGACATAGCCATAGACAGCTCAGGAAATAAATGGTTTGCCTCATATTCTTTTGGTCTTCAATGTCTGTCCGATGGAGGCACCCCTTTCGATCAGTCTGATGACTCCTGGCGGTTTTATCAGGAGCCTGAGCTGCCCAGTGATGAGACCCGTTCCGTGGGCGTAGACAGGGATGGGGATGTTTGGGTTGGCACCACCGGAGGTGTCGCCAGGATTAGAGATGGAAATGTAATCGAAGTCTATTATGCGAGTCCTGGTGGACTTCCCTCCAGTTTCATTTATCAAATTGTTCCGGATTGGAAAGGCGGCATGTGGTTTGAGCATGAGCATGGCATTACAAGAAGAAATCCTGATGGTACGTGGAAAAACTACACGTGGACAGACGGTCTGGTCAGTGATAAAATAAGCTATCTCCACAGTCACCTCCACTTTGATACGGATAGAGGTGACCTCCTGATAGGCACCAGCGGTGGTCTCAGCAGACTTCATACCGGTATCATTCCGAATGCGTCATGTGATTCCATTCAGGTCTACCCAAATCCATTCATCCCTCCCCAGGGACACAGGAGAGTTACTTTTGAGAAAGTTCCTGACGGATCCACGATCAGGATATATACGATGTCGGGAGAACTGGTCAGAGAGATTGAAGTGGTGAATACGCTTGCGCACTGGGACGGGAGGAACAACCTTGGCGAAAATGTGAGATCAGGTGTCTATATTTTCGCTATCGGAGAATGCAGGTCAGGAATAGTCGCTGTGGTTAGATAAAAGGACTTGACAGAAGTCGGGACGATGGTAGAATGGCGTGGCGTAAGGTTATGTATTTCAATGATTTGGGTCCCTCTTATCTTCTGCTCTTTGGTAGGATTTGCCCAATGCTCAGAGTGGCGTCTAGCGCGGAACCTGGATCGGGTGCTAAAAAGCTCTGGACTTCGTCGAGCATTTGTGGGGGTAATGGTGGAGGATCTGAAGACCGGAAGAGTTCTGTATTCCAGGAATGAGGACTTTTTGTTTATTCCTGCGTCGAATGAGAAGCTTTTGACCACAACAGCCTCGCTGCACTGGTTTGGTCCAGACTTCACGTACTGTACCCAGGTCTATGCCACTGGCACTGTGAGCACAGATTCGGCGCTTGATGGCAACCTCGTGGTAGTTGGCTCGGGGGACCCCACATTTTCTGAAACCTTCGGCATCAATCCAGATTCTGTATTCTCTTCCTGGGCAGAGTCACTGAAAATCCGGGGAGTTTACAGGATTGCAGGGTCTGTCGTGACAGACGAATCTCTGTTCGACAGGGAGAGACTCGGATACGGTTGGGATTGGCATTATCTCTCCTATTGGTATGCAGCAGAGGTTTCTGCTCTCTCTTACAATGATAACTCCGTGCAAATTGATGTGCTTCCAGGGGATTCTGTCGGAGCCACTGCGTCAGTCTTGCTCTCGCCTCGGACTTCCTATGCGAAGTTAACAGGCACTGTCCTCACCTCCAGTCCTGGCACAGGCGCCTCTGTGGACATTTGGAGAACGCCCTCGACAAACGAGATATGCATTTCAGGCAGTCTTGCCGTAGACCAAGAGATGAAGTCCTTCCGTGTTTCGGTCAGCGATCCGGCCCTTTTCTATGCGCACAGATTTACAGAAATCCTGAAGGAGAATTCAATAGAGGTTGATGGAGAGCCTTTTGTCTGCGACTCAACTCCTGTCAGTGCAACCTTGCTCTTCTCCCATTACTCTCCGGAGCTTGAAAGCACAATAGGTGTGACGAACAAAGGGAGTGAGAACCTCAGCGCAGAAATGCTTTTCAAGACTATGGGAGCACAGGCGTATGGCGAGGGGACATTTGAAAACGGAGCCCGTGCAGTCAAATCATATCTCGCAACCATAGGCATCGATACGAGCAGGTGTATTAGTGTAGATGGATCAGGACTTTCTCGGCGCAACCTGGTCTCCCCCAGGGCCCTGGTGAAACTGCTCCACGCGAATTTCACAGGGGGGGCACTGACCAATTCGTTGCCAGTATCTGGATCAGCCGGGACTCTCGAGAGCAGAATGGAAAGGGAGCCACTTGCTGGAAGGGTTTATGCTAAGACTGGAACCCTCGACCAGACAAGCGCGCTGTCAGGATATGTGATGGCCTTATCAGGCAGGCCTGTTGCTTTCGCCTTGATGACCAACCACTTTGTTGAAGAAATTGGGATGATCAAGTCGTTGGAGGATGAGGTTTGTCGGGCTCTTGTTCACTATAGTCCAAGGTCTTTTGGGCCGAAGGGAGGACGACATAGGGGTAAGGTTCGATAAAGGCCTTTTTCCAAAAAAGGAACCCGCCCTGCCCATGAGAAGGGCTTTGTGGTGGATCATACTTCTTTTGGTCTTCGTAATATCCATGATGAGGTATCTGGCTAACATCATCAGAAGGCTTGGAGGATAGACTTGAAGGGAAGGATTTTGAGTGGCCATAGGCCGACGGGCAAGCTCCACATAGGAAACCTGAAGGGTGCTCTTGAGAACTGGGTGAGACTTCAGGAAGAGTATGAGTGCTTCTTCGAAATAGCCATATGGCATGCTTTGACTACGGAGTACGAGAACACACAAATGGTGAAGGATTCGATCCGGGAGGTTGTCACTGACTGGCTGGCAGTCGGGCTGGATCCTGCGAAATCAACGCTCTTTGTGCAGTCTGATGTGCCTGAGCATGCCGAGCTTCACCTTCTCCTCTCCATGATCGTACCCGTTTCCTGGTTGGAGAGGAACCCGACACTGAAGGAGCAGATTAGAGATCTGAATCTTGAAGGGAAGATCAATTACGGCCACCTGGGCTACCCAGTCCTGCAGGCTGCAGATATCATCATTTACAAAGCAAATGCGGTGCCTGTCGGCGAAGACCAGTTGGCACATGTTGAGCTGACCCGAGAAATTGTGAGGAGATTCAATGGCCTGTACGGGAACGTCTTTCCTGAGCCTAAGGCACTCGTTACGCAGTTCTCCAAGGTCCCGGGGCTTGATGGCAAGAAGATGTCGAAATCATTGGGGAATGCGATAATGCTCTCTGATTCCCCCCAAGAGATAGAGGGTAGGGTCAAGCAGGCTTTTACCGATCCTTCGAAAATATACAGGGGTGACGCTGGCCACCCTGACAAATGTTTGGTCTTTGAATACAACAAGATTTTTGGATCGCCAGACCTCGCCGAAATAGAGAAGGACTGCAAAAGCGGTACTCTGGGATGCGTTGACTGTAAGGCTGTTGCGGCCAGGCTGATTTCTGATTACCTTGCCCCAATTAGAGAGAAAAGGCGGGAACTTGAGCAGAAGAAGGGCTATGTGGAGGAGGTTCTCAAAGAGGGTAGTGAGAAGGCCCGGAAGGTGGCCAAAGAAACAATGGCCGCTGTCCGAAAAGCAATGAAAATTTGGAATGGGGGTTGAAAAAGTCAAGACCATCTGGTAGGATTGGAGGTGATTTTGGGGTCGGTTCTATCGCGTTTTCAATCAATAAACCGTGGCGAGGAAGTTTCAGAAAGGGGGTAGCAGGTGCTTCAAATGAATTTCAACTTCAAAGATGTCTTCCGCGCTGGAAGGTTTGGGTTTAGCGCCAAGAAAATCTGGATCGGGTTTGCAGGGCTCTCGATGGGACTCATCCTATACTGTCTTTTTGCCTATGCAGCTTTTGCGGCGAGCCCGAACTGGACCGTAAAGCTGGTCTGGCAAACCTATAGGTATATACCTATTCCTTTCGGCGTGCATCTTGCCTGGTGGGGCTGGATAATATGGGGCGTAGGCACTGCCCTATTCGGTTTCATGAAGATGATCTCCCTCTGCGCCATTGCCAAGGTTACATTTGAGCAGCTCAGAGGAGATGAGTTCTATGAGGCAAAGGAAGCTTTCAAATTTGCTTTCAAGAACTGGAAGGGCGTATTTCTCTCTCCAGTGACTCTGGCTATAGTCATCGGAGTGATACTCCTTTTCGGCTTCGCACTCGGCCTTGGGGGGAGGATTCCGTATGTCGGGCAGATTCTTGTCGGCATTTTTGCCCTCCCCATATTTGCTGCCGCCTTATTCCTCGTGTACCTTTGTGTCGTTTTCTTTGTCTCTCTCTTTCTTTCTCCCTCAGTAGTGGCAACTACAAAGAGCGACACATTCGATACGCTTTTTGAGGTGTTCAGTGTCCTGAATGATCAGCCCTGGCGTCTTTTTCTCTGGGAGGCCGTGCTCACCATACTCTCCTCCGTAGGAGCGTTCATACTCGGCTTTTTCGTGAAGAGAGCACTCCTTCTGTCCAAGTTTGCGCTTACCCTGTGGGCCGGACCGAGACCCTGGATGGACACCATCTGGATGAAGGGCCTCTGGTATCTGCCCCATACGCTGCCATTCCCTCCATTCACCTGGATCACCAACGGGTTTCTGCCGGTCATGTCTTTGTCAAGAGTAAGCTATGTGACTGGAAATGGTGCCGAGGCATTTGCCGGATGGCTTCTCGGGCTTGCCTTCTACTCTGCCATCATCTTCGTTGCAGCATACGCAGTGGCGATAGTGGGCTCAGGAAACGCACTCATCTACACTGTTCTGGTTAAGATCAAGGACGACAAGAACTTGCTTGAGAAGCGTGAGGAAGAGGAGTTCGAGCCAGAGCCAGTGAAAGAGGAGGAGAAGAAGGAGGAGGAAAAGAAAGAAGGATAGGCGCCTCACACAGTATCACAACGACATCTCATAAAAGGGCGGTTCGAACGGGCCGCCCTTTTTACATAGGTACCAAGTACATCTTACAAAGTACAAAGTACGGAGTACAGAGTACAAAAGACAAAAGGCGACACGCGCCTTAAGGACCTTGTACTTTGCATTTTGTACTTTGTACCTGTTGGGTATCGAGCTATAATAGTTTTATCGTGTCCAAAAAGGATCTACAGAAGAAGGCAGAGGAGCTGCGCAGGCAGATAAACTACCATGACTACCGGTACTACGTCCTCAATGACCCGGTGATCAGCGATGTTGAATATGATACACTGATGAGGGAGTTGAAAGAGCTGGAGAAGAACCAGCCCGAGCTGATCACTCCAGATTCACCAACTCAGAGGGTGGGTGGCCAGCCGACAGAGGGGTTCCCTCCTGTTGAGCACAAGGTTCCTATGCTCAGTCTCGACAACACATATTCACACGATGAGTTGAGAGATTTTGACGGGAGGGTGAAGAAAACCCTTGAGAAGGTCTCTTACCGATATGTCGCAGAGCCTAAAGTCGACGGCGTAGCAGTCAGCCTGAAATACGAGAATGGCATCTTTGTTCTTGGTTCGACGAGGGGTAACGGCGTTGTTGGGGACGACATCACAGCCAATCTAAAGACAATAAACTCAATCCCCCTGCACATTCTCACAGATGACAAGGATCTTCTGAACATCGAAGTGAGAGGGGAGGTGTATATATCAAGAGCAGGTTTTCAGAGACTGAACGCTGAGAGAGAAGAAGAGGGCCAGAACCTCTTTGCCAATCCAAGAAACGCTGCCGCTGGTTCACTGAAACAGCTCAATCCGAGAATCGTGGCGAAGCGCCGCCTGAACATTTTTGTACATTCTATCGCCAAACCTCCTTCTGAAAGATTTGGAAGCCACTATGACACGCTCCAGATATTGAAGGAAGCGGGATTCAGGATAAATCCTCACAACAGGCTATTAGAGAACGTAGAAGAGGTCTTGCGGTTCTGCGATGATTGGGAGCCCAACAGGGACGGCCTTGATTATGAGGTGGACGGGATAGTCGTTAAGATTGACTCATTCGAGTACCGGGAGGTACTGGGGGAAACGACCAGCGTTCCAAGATGGGCGATCGCCTATAAGTATCCTGCACGGCAGGCGACAACCGTAGTGGATGAGATTAAGTGGTCTGTGGGGAGGACAGGAGTGGTCACACCCATTGCAATTCTGAAACCTGTCTCCCTTTCGGGGTCAACCATAGGCAGGGCAACCTTGCACAACGCAGATGAGATAAAGAGGTTGGACGTCAGGGAAGGTGATACGGTAATCATTGAGAAGGGTGGGGAAGTCATACCGAAGGTGGTGAAGGTTGTGGCAGAAAAGAGGCCCAGGAAATCGAAGCCTGCCAGAACACCCGCCAAGTGTCCCATCTGCAGTTCGCCTCTGGCAAGATATGAGGGTGAAGCGGCCATTAGGTGCGAAAACGTCTCATGCCCCATGCAGGTACGCAGGAGAATCGAGTATTTTGCATGCCGGAGTGCGATGGACATTACGGGCCTTGGCACGGTGGTCGTTGACCAGCTTGTGAGCGCAGGACTGGTCAAAGACTACGGTGACCTCTACTCTCTCAAAGCAGAACAGATAGAGTCATTGGAAAGAATGGGAAAGAAATCTGCACCGAATCTCATAAGTGCGATAAGCGACTCGAAAGAGAGACCTTTTGACAGAGTACTCTTTGCACTTGGGATAAGGCAGGTGGGCTTTCATGCTGCCAGACTTCTGGCTTCCAGGTTCTCATCAATTGCCGAGCTTGCCAGGTCGACAGCAGAGGAGATCTCATCCATAGGAGGCATCGGACCAATAATTGCCGAGTCTGTGGTCAAGTTCTTTCAGGATGAAGCGAACCTGAAAGTGATTGGAAAGTTGAGAAGGGCTGGACTGAAGCTTTCTCAGAAGAGAAAGAGAAAGGGGCGGCTGCCGCTCAAGAACAAGACATTCGTTTTGACCGGGGCATTGTCCAGGTACACTCGGGAGCAGGCTGGGGATCTGATAGTATCCCTGGGTGGAAAGCTCTCTGCGAGCGTTTCGAGAAAGACCGACTATTGTGTTGCAGGCGAGAATCCAGGGTCCAAGCTGGATAAGGCAAAAGCCCTTGGCGTAAAGATAGTTGATGAGGAGGAGTTCAAGAGATTAACAAAAAAGAGTTAGTTGTTCTCTCTATAGTGGCAATCGTTCTGGGGAATCTTCTTCTCTTTGGAAGAACTCTTCCCCACTTTTTCTTATCAGATGACTTCGCGCAGATAGAGAGGGCCACCCGATTCAGTTTATCCGGATTGTTCGATATCAGAATTGGGCTTTATCGGCCCGTGCCGTTGACCGTTTACAGACTGATGTTCAAAGCATTTGGCTTCTCCCCAGTCCCTTTCAACGTTCTCAACCTGCTTATCCAGATTGGAAACAGCGTGTTGGTCATGTGGCTTGGGTTCAGGCTCACAAGAAGCATAGCCAAGGGGTTTTTGTGTGGGGCAATCTTCACTTTTCATTTCATGCATGTGGAGCCAGTCATTTGGGTAGCGTGTCTAAATCATCTTCTCACTGCGGGATTCTTGCTGGGTGCCCTGATTCTCTTTGACTATGGAGGGAAGGGCAGGAGAATCTGGAGTCTCGCTCTCTTTGTTCTGGCCCTGCTGAGTCAAGAAGCGGCCGTGGTCCTGCCGTTGTTTCTTCTTCTATGGCTCTGGGCTAGTTCAAAGCCGGTCCGTCTGCGCAAGACTGTCGCATATTTCGTGATTTCTCTTGCATACCTTGTTCTGAGGATTCCCTCATTGATGGTTGTGAAGGGAACCGGTGCGTACGCCATGAGGCTTGGGATGAATGTAGCTAAGAATGTAGCTTTCATAATAAGCTCGATGTTCTTCAGGCTAAACTTTCGAGAGTTGCTCGCAACCTGGAATGCCCACGGTAAAGGGTCGAGTGCGGCCCTGGAGGTTCTGTCGTCCCACCCATTGGCCGCAATTCTTGTTGTGGTTTCCTTGGCCTGTTTCGGAATTATGTTCTGGAGAGGTGGGAGAGCGGTCAAGTTTGGTGCAGCCTGGGTGCTGTGTTCCATGCTTGCCGTCATTTTTCTGGTGGGAACGGGGGAGCGGGTTACCTATCTTCCGTCTGTTGGGTTTGCCATGATGAGTGGAGTTATTATTCTGAGACTGAAAAAGGCTCCGGCTATTCTTGCTGCTTCTGCCGTATGCATTTATTTTTTTACGGTGGGTTTTGTGGATTCGAGCAGGTGGATTCGCGCTTCAGAAATCTCTGAAAAAATCACCGGCCAGCTTGCTGGCTACATTACCAAGAATCCAGGTGTCCGCAAGCTGTATGTCCAGGGTCTTCCCGACAACTACAAAGGTGCTTATGTATTCAGAGGAGGCACGGGCGCAGCGGCGAGA
Source organism: candidate division TA06 bacterium (assembly GCA_004376575.1). Taxonomy (NCBI): domain Bacteria; species candidate division TA06 bacterium. Next base: position 35,580 of record SOJN01000022.1, read on the forward strand.
TTGATTTCAGGGAAGAAGGACCTGCAGGTCATCAACATCGATGAAGAACACATGGAAGTTGGGGAGCCCGGTGCAATCTACCTGCGCTATGTAGAAGGCCGTCTCGAGCAGGTTCGCCGACCTGTACATGGGCCATAGGTTAGAATTCTGTCCCTGGAGCTGATTCCTTTTTGCTATACTGTGAGTCTGGTTAGAAGTCTGTCTATCTGCTGGTAGAGAGTGGGCAGCCTTACTATCTCGAACCCGGCCTGCCTTCCTTTCTCAATGTCTTGAGGGGAAGTCAGACCCCAGTCCGGAAGTGCTGGTATGACCTGACCCTTGATTTCCTGCAGGTTGGTGAGCTTGTCATCGACATACACCATCCGCTCAAGGGGCACAGAGGTGAGGTCGGAAAGGTATGTGAGTTGCTCAAGCTTCGTATCTCCGTTTTCTCTTGCTGCTATGTGTTCAAATAGGCGGCCGATCCGGTTATGAGCGAGAAGCCTGACAGTCGAACTCCGGTCTCTGCCGGTTGCCGCGGCAACAATTGTCCCGGGTCTGGAGGCGAGTCCGCTTATTGCTTCAAAAACTCCGGGGTATATGGGAATGATTTCAGCCCACCTTTCCAGTGCCTGCTCCTGGAGAAGAGACCTGGCCTTGTAGAATTCTTCTCTGAACTGGTGATGTAGTTCCTGCGCGTTCTTTCCAGCCTCCTGGAACTCCTTCTCGCCAATGGATACCCCGTTCCCATCTCGAGTCAAAGAGAGGTCAAGAACTGTATAGTATTCCTCTGCTCTAAGGCAAAACCCTGCTAGTGAACGGAACCTTGCGAAAAGCACGCTTTCATGTCTAACCTGCGCTATGTCTTCGAGGCCGAGATTTCTGGATGGAAGACCCGGAACTTTCGTCTCGGGGAAAAGGGTGAGCAAAGCGTTGTAGGCACACAAAAAATCTTCGCCTATGTGATCGAATATCACTCCATCACAATCGAAGGCGACTAGAGTTTTCTCCACTGTCTGGCGCATGATGCTTCCGTAGCAAAAAAGACCCCATTGGTCGTTTGATGGCGGCGTCCAAACCCGGGGCTCTTTCTATTTAAGACTAATACACCAATCCCACATTGTCAAGTCCCAAATTCCTGAGAAATCGGGAGCGGCCTCAAAAGTCAAATTCTGGAACCGCAGATTTCACACCCTCCTTCGCTTCCTACTTCGCCATATTTGGCTATGTAGGACTGACGCTTTCGAGCTACGAAGGACAAGGATTTTCACAAGATTCTTTATTTATGGCTTTGTCATAGGATCATCGCTGCCTGCGTTAATCTTGTGCTCTGGGGACGGTGCCCTCCCAAAACCCGAAGGATCTTCGACTTGACATTTTGCCTATCCCACCATGCGAAAACTCCTGTAACCACAGATTACACAGATTTTCACAAGATTATTTTTCTCGTTCGGGTTCAGCCATGAGGATGTGTTTTGAATCTGTGTTAATCTCGTCTAATCTCGTGGTTTTGGTGGTTCCGCGTTGCGGTTACTGCAACAGATTGCGGCACTTATTGTCGTGTTAAGCTTATTAGATTCAACTACTTATCTATGAGGTCCTAAATTGCCCCGAAACGCCACAGAAAAAGGGCCTTATTGGCCCTGGCCTGGCCTCCCGGATATCACGATAACTTATTGTCAAACATGATATTAGCCGACACTGGCCTTCGCTTGGCATGCTTCTTGTTATATACAGGAATGGCATAGAAGTCAGTCCGCGAAACTAAGCAAGAATGTGGCTCGTTATTAACCTTTGAATGGATAGGAAAGTATGGGAAGAATTTTATTGTCAGATTACGACGTTACTAAACTCTGGAGCACGGTGGTCGATCCACGCCCCCCCTGGTCGAATAAATACAGGGGACTGAGCATTTACGAAAGAGAGATCAAGACACCCGACGAACAGCACGCTGAGCTGGGCTTGCTTGTCGGGAATGGCGCAAAAAAGAATTAGGAAACCAACAGGGCAGCCAGGGAAGACCACACCGTAGACCACAGCCCCGTTTGGGCCACAGGGTTTCTGTCAGAAAAGAGAGCTTATGGAAGCTGCTTTGCTCGCCGCAAGCATTGGAATGTTCACGCTCCCCGCTCAATATCGGAACCCCAATTCTTTCCTCCCCTTTGACAAGGGGGAGGAATAAAAGGAGAGGGATGCACAAGATTCAGGATTTGGGCGGCTGATGGGCTTGACACAACCACCCTTCCTTGATATAAATTACTCGGGTGTCTCTTGGGAAGCAGATTGCGGGCGGATGCAGAGCGTCGAAAGATGAAACCTTTATTCCCAGCATTGAGAGAAGAACTGACAGGTATCTGTGAGCCTGACCGCATTCCCTCGATTAGAGCAACAGTGCGCCATTTCGCAAGGGGTCTGGACACGTTCAGGCAATCATCATGAAGAGACGTACTCAAGGCAGGTGCCTCTTCGGAGCGATTTTGCTCCTTGCATCCCTCGTTGCCGGCTCCTCGCTGGCTCAGGCCGGGTTTAGGAAGAGCTATGGTGGCCGTGGGTGGGACGAGTTGCTAGATGTCGCAGTCAAGGAGATAACATGGTAGAAAGAAGGTCATTGTTGCTCCGGTCCTGCATCCTCCTCCTGTCGGCATTGGCAATTGGCTGCCACAGCAAGGGGCTTCCCGAAGGCTTTGATCTCAAGGACACGATACTTTTCACCGCATATCAGCGGCACACAGGCTGGACTACTTCTAAGGACTACAAAGAAATATTCTTAATAACGTCCAGCGGAGATACTCCTCCGATACTGATAACAGATAACCGTCACGAAGAGGTGGCTCCCATCTGGCTTTCCGATGGGGAGAACATTGTTTTCTTGAGGCATAGAGGGAGAATTGAGGAACCGGAGAAAGACATATACTTGAAGAATCTGGCGACCGGCAGTGAGCGGCGCGTCATCAGAGCGGATCTAGAACGCAAGGATATAGGTTTCTGGAAGATCAACTTCTTTGAAAGCATTTCCTCTGGACCTAACAAGACCTTGTTTTTTCAAAGAGGCGGTTCTCTCTACCAAGCTAGCCAGACTGGACAGACGATCGAAAAGCTGTTCGACTTAAGAGATTTGGGACTCACCTATAAGTGTGGCGGATTCATACAGCCAATATCGGACCCTTCGGCGTCTGCCGATGGACTTGCTGTCGTCTTCATTTCTCAGAATGGGAAGCGCATTGACAGTGTAATATCTTCCGCAATTCCTCAACATTTGCCTCCGGTAGTCAGAAGAGCAAAAGCTAATGATATGGCCCGGAAGATGAAAGAAGTGAGCCTCGCCAACACGGATGGGTCAGATTTCAAAGTCCTGACGGATGACTTTTTCCCCGACTATGAGCCGGTCTTATCTCCTGATGGACGATACATCTGCTACGTGTCTGAGAGAACTCCGTATGCAGCTACGCAGAACACTGTGCCGACACCCGAGCATTTCGACGGAGCCGGGCAAGTAGTCACCCGAGAAACGGGCAATTTCGACATATACGTGATGGACATTAGTGGAGACAACGTGAGGAGGCTTACTACTGAGCGTTCTAAAGATGTACAGCCTAGCTGGTCACCCGACGGAACACAAATAGCCTTTGTGTCTGACAGAAGTGGGATAGCTCAGATCTGGGTTATGAATGCCGATGGCACCGACCAGCACCCGCTGACCCGTGGGGATCGGGTTTGTAGCAGTCCTTGTTGGTCACCAAGGTAGGAATTGAGCGGCGCATAAGAGTCAAACCGCCCAGTCCGGGTCTGAAGAGAATGGTTGACTTCCCGACATTTACAATTGCGATGGCGGATGGGGTCTCAAAATGTGACCGCAATGCATCGCGCCGCAGGCAAACGGCCGTCAATCCGCGCTTTCCCCAGCCCATTCCGCCACTCCACAACAATTGAACTCTTGAACGTTGATCCTTTGCTCGATCATGTTGTGGGTGTGTACGATGTAGCCGGCAGACTAGTAACTAAACTCCCACTCTCAAACGGCAACACAATCTGGACCGCCAACAACCATCCCGCCGGCATCTACTTCCTGAAACTAAAGGCCGACACCCATTCCCCTTCGACTTCGCTCAGGATCTACGACCCAACGACCAGACTCCTGAAACTGGAATAGTCGCTTTTCCACCCACTGCCATAAACAGAGGTGTCATAGACAGTGCTCAGCCCTAAGCACTGTCTATTTCACTTTTGCGCAAAAGTGAAATGGGAGCCTTCGCTCAAGGGGCTTGTAGGTGGCCGAAGGGCACAAGAAGCCGCATTGTTCTATTTCGGTTTTGCGCAAAAGTGAAATAGAACAGCATTTGCATATTCCCGGGAATTCGAAAATGCGCAAGTGTGCAAATGCGCGAATGTGAGAATGTGGAAACGGTTGATGAGAACTATTCGGATCTCGTTTGGAGGGCTTGTGCAAGGCCCGGTGTCGAAAAAGGGTTGACAGAATTCCGGGAATCTGGCAGTATCTGTTTGGTTGGGGCGATAGGGTGCTGTTTCGTGGGAGAAATGGATAACTTGGGGGAATTGTGAGAAGAACTTACCTTGTAGTACTTCTTCTGGCTGGGATTTTTCTGTCTGCATTTGTTCTGCCGGTTGCCTCCCCGGGTGTAATCACATTTGAGAAGACATACGGGGAGGACATTGACTGTTACTTCGGCCGAGCTGTCCAGCAGACTTCAGACGGCGGTTACGTAGTTGCAGGATTCTGGCAGTATGGACTGTTCGGCGACATCGGCCCGCTCTTGTTCAAGACAGACTCTCTGGGGAATAGACGATGGTGGCAGGCTATCAAGCCTCTTTTTGACAATGTCGCTAACTCTGTCCAGCAGACCTTTGACGGTGGATATATCGTTGGCACCATGTTTGGTATGACAAAGACAGACGCTGTAGGCCGAGAGGTCTGGACTAGAGGATACGGCAGTAGCGTTCGCTCTGTTCGGCAGACGTCGGGCGGCGGGTATATCGCTGCGGGGGGTTATCTTTTGATGACCGATGCGGTGGGGAACCTGCTCTGGGCAAGGGACTACGGCGATATAGGTTTTTCCGTCCTGCAGACCTGGGACGAAGGATATGTCATGGCTGGATACAAAGATGATCAAGTCTACCTGGTGAAGGCCGACCATCATGGTGACAGTCTCTGGGCAAGGACGTACGGAACTGGCACAGGTTACTCTGTCTGGGAGACCTTGGATAGCGGGTATGTAATCGGAGGGGTGACCGGCGAAGACATGTATTTGGTTAAGACAAACTCGTTGGGTGAGAGTCTGTGGACAAGAACCTACGGTGGTACCGGTCGTGATTACGCTTACTCGGTCCAGCAGACTTCGGATGGGGGGTACATCCTTGCGGGAAGGACGGATTCATTTACTCCGGGCTATCGCGCTTACCTTGTAAAGACAGACTCATTGGGTTACATTCTATGGACAAGGCTGTATGGGGGTAGTTCATGGACCGACGGTTTCTGTGCCCAGCAAACCTCTGACGGCGGGTATGTAATTGTAGGAGACAAGGACTGCGGTGCATATCTTATAAAGACAGATGAGGAGGGAGGACTGAGGACGGATGCGGGGGTCGTGACTCTGGATGCTCCCGGGGACACAGTGTTGTCGGACTCAATCTGTGCTGTTGTGGCAACTGTTAGGAACTTTGGTGTTACTTCCGTAACCTTTGATGTGATTGCACGTATCGACTCGTTGTCGTCGGACGGTTACGAGGACACCGTTCAAGTGGAAGATCTTCCTCCGGATTCCTCAGTGGAGGTCGTGTTCAAGGATTGGCACGTACCTCCCACCGACTCTACGATCTATGAGATGGTTGTGTGCACTGCGGTTCCTCAGGATTGGGACACAAGCAATGACTGTCGGTCGAAATCTATCTTTGCCTATCATGTGACATACCGGGATGCGGGAGTAGTCTCTGTTGATTCCCCAGGGGATACGGTCTTTATAGACTCACTTTACCCGGTTATTGCGACCGTACAGAACTTCGGGAACATAGCCATAGACTTCGACGTGGTCGCTTTTATCGATGGATATGACGATAGAATCAGCGTGGAAGGTCTTGCGGTAGGTTCAACAATTCAGGTGACGTTCAGGGATTGGCAGGTCCCTCTGGCCGACTCTACTACCTACAGGATGGCGATCTGCACTGTACTTCCTCATGATAGTGATACCAGTAACGACTGCAGCTACAAGTCAATCTTTGCCTACAATCTGATTGGAATGCAAGAGGGAGTTAAGCACGGATTACAGGCTGCAGATTACAGATTGGAACAGAATGACCCGAATCCGCTTCGTGGTTCGACTGTAATGGGCTATTCCCTGCCTGCGGCTGTCCCTGTAAGTCTAAAGGTCTATGACATGGCCGGGAGACTGATTGAGATTCTTGTAGATGAAAACCAGGAGTCGGGGACTTACCGAATAAGGTGGCAGGCAAAGGACAGGCCGGCTGGTATCTATTTCTACCGTCTTCAGGCCGGGAACTTCGTGGACATGAAGAAGATGACGGTTGTTCACTAGTGGCCAAGCTATGTAGTTATTTGGGACAAAGAGAAATGGATAGGCATAGAGACAGTTCTTGCGCGTGGCCGTTCTTAGGGATTCTTCTCCTTGCTCTCCTCCTTCCGGTGTCATGTCTTGCTGAGATCACCTTTGAAAAGATCTTCTACGTATCCGGAGGGAGCAGAGGTTACTGTGTGCGGCAGACCGAGGAGGGCGGATATATCGTTGCAGGATATGGCGCCGGTGACGTTTACCTCATAAAGACAGACTCTCTAGGAGTCGCGATCTGGAATCGGAGATATGGCGGGGGGTCTAGTGATAGGGGCTACTGGGTCGAACAGACGCGTGATAGGGGATATATCATCACAGGAGAGACGTGGTCCTTCGGCGCGGGCGGGTCTGACGTTTACCTCATAAAGACAGACTCTTCGGGCGATACTGTCTGGACAAGGACCTACGGTGGCACATATAGCGATGAGGGACACTCCGTTAAGCAGACCTCGGACGGCGGTTACGTCATTGCCGGGATGACACTTCGCCCAGATATGCACATCTACCTCATAAAGACTGACTCGTTGGGGGATAGCGTGTGGACAAAGATCTATGGTGGCGTCTCTACGGCTGAGGCTCACTCTATTATAGAGATCGAAAACGGGGATTATGTAATCGCCGGACGCATATTCTCAACGGTGGAGCCAATCTTGGATAATGTGTATCTCATCAGGACAGACTCTGAGGGAGAAACGCTCTGGACGAGGACTTACGGCACAAATGCCTGGGATAGGGGTCGCAGTGTGGAGCAGACCGATGACGGTGGGTACATAATTGCGGGCGAGACAGGAGACGCCAACGCGGGCTGGGGCTATCTCTATCTCATTAAGACGGATTCCTTGGGCGACACTCTCTGGACTAGAACCTTTGGCGGAACTGGACGAGACAGGGCCTACTCTGCCCAGCAAACTTCGGATGGCGGGTACATAGTCACAGGATTCATACGGTTCGGTGATGCAGCCATAGAACAGTACGTTTACCTGGTGAGAACTGACTCCTTGGGAGACACCCTGTGGACTAGAACCTACGGCCATCCTTGGTCTTGTGGCTACTCTGTTCGGCAGGTCAATGACGGTGGATACGTGATCGCAGGAGGCACTTTCGGAGATCCTTATCTTGTCAAGACAGACGGGAACGGATTCGTGGAGAGAGATGGAGGGGTGCTCAGTCTTGACTCGCCTGGAGACACAGTATTCTGCGATTCCATCTATCCGGTCATTGCGACTATCAGGAACTTTGGACCTAACCCTGTTACGACTGGGGTAGTGGCCAGGATGGGTGCTTATTTCGACACAGTTGAGGTGCAAGATCTTGGACCATATTCCTCGGTCCAGGTAACCTTCAGGGATTGGCAGGTACCTCGGAGCGATTCTACAAACAACTTTCTGCAGGTCTGTACCAGTGTCGTCTATGATCGTGACACCACAAACGACTGCAAGGACAAGGTCATCTTCAGCTACATCCACAGATTCCATGATGCTGGATTTGTATCGATTGATTCCCCGGGGGATACAGTTTTTCCCGACTCTGTTTATTCCATCAAAGCGACTGTTCGGAACTTTGGGAATCTCATTGATACGTTGGATGTTGTCGTCTTCATTGACGGCTACCAGGATGAGGTTCGGTTAGAAGGTGTAGCCCCGAACTCCCCAGTGCAGGTCACATTCAAGGATTGGCAGGTGCCATCAATTGATTCTATCAGCTACATGATGATCGTCTGCGCCTACGTTTCGAATGACGTAGATACCTCCAACGACTGTGGGCATAAACTCATATTCGGGGTCTCACCGGTGGGTGTCGAAGAAGAATCGAATCGCAGATTGGAAATTGTGGATTACAGATTGAGCCAGAATCAACCGAATCCGTATAACCGATTGACATCGATAGAGTATTGTATGCCGGTTGGTTGCTCCGTCAGCCTAAGAGTCTTTGACATTACTGGACGGCCGGTGGAGACCCTTGTGGACAAGAAACAACGGGCAGGCGCCTACCGAGTCCGGTGGGACGCAAAGGATCAGTCTAGCGGTATCTACTTCTACCGCCTTCAGGCCGGAGATTTTGTGGAGACCAAGAAGATGACCCTCCTTCGCTGAGGTTCCGCGGTGGGGGCTTCTTGTTCACTGGAGCTTCGGAGGGCAAGCTCCTTCTTCGCTAACGCCTCGGAGGGCAGGCTCCTAATTTGCTGACGGATTGAAGCTAAAATGAAGCAAGAGAGAGGAGGGCCCAAGTCCTCCTTTTTTCACTTTTGCGAAAAAGTGAAATGGAACAACATTTGCATATCCCGGAGAATTCGAAAATGCCCACATGTGCAGATATGGAAGTGTGGAGAGGGGTGAGGATGGTAGTGGGATATTTAAGACTTGAAATCGGATAGATTCTGGACATAAATTACCCAGGGACAAATGCAACAGAAATATTACGATCTGAGGAGATGGGATCATGAAAAGAACTGTTTTTGTCTTAACACTGGTTTTCAGCTTGATCTCGGCCGTAAGAGTCTGTGCCCAAGAGCCCTACAAGCTACCTCCCAAAGAGATCATAGACATCCTTGATGTTCCTCGGCCTCCCATCGCGTCCATAAGCCCAACCTCAGAGCTGATGCTCCTTGTAGAATATGAACCGATGCCTTCCATTGCGTACCTGGCTCAACCACTTCTAAGACTCGCAGGGATAAGAATAACACCGAAGAACAACAGCCGTCAGAAAACGATATTCTATACAGGGCTTGTGATCAAGAGATTGGAAGATGGGAAAGCCAGGCGCATTTCTCTTCCAGAAGGTGCGAAACTGGGTTTTCCTCAGTGGTCGTTTGATGGCCGCTGGGTAGCCTTCCTCCGTTACACTGACAAGGGAGTGGAATTGTGGGCAGCAGAAACAGAATCGGGAAAAGCGAAGCCTCTCACTGCTCCTAACATTAACGCGGTCCTTACTAGCGGCTTTCGGTGGATGCCCGATAATCGTCATCTGATCGTCAATGCTGTTCTGGAGGACAGGGGGCCCCCACCGGAATCTCCTTCTTCTCCTGTGGGACCTAATATACAGGAAACAGCGGGCAAGTTCTCAAAGGTGCGCACATACCAGGACCTGCTGGAGGATTCTTACGATGAAGATTTGTTTGATTACTATGCCACGTCCCAAATCGTCGTGGTGGACGTGATTTCTGGGCAGGCCCGCAAGATAGGGGCTCCTGGAATCTATATGGATGTGTCTCCTTCACCTGATGGGAACCTGCTACTTGTTGAAAAAATCAAGAAGCCATATTCCCACAGTGTTCCTTACTACTACTTTCCCTTTTCGATTGAAATCTGGAATAATGAAGGCGAGCCTGTCCACCTTCTTGCTGATATGCCTCTGACTGATGAAGTTCCCATAAGAGGAGTTCCCACTGGCCCCAGGTCTCTCAGATGGCGGCCGCTCAGGCCTGCCACCCTTATCTGGGTTGAAGCTCTGGATGATGGTGACCCGGAGAGAGAGGTTCCCCACAGGGATAAGCTCATGACCCTTTCTGCTCCCTTCAAGGAGAACCCAGAGGAGGTCAGAAGAATCGAGCATCGATTTTCGAGAATCTCCTGGCTGGAGGAAGAAGGGCGGGTTTTCATCGCAGAATATGACTGGAAGAAAAGATGGCGGACCACTTATCTGATCAACGTTGACAAGCCAGAAATACCTGAAAAGAAAATCTTTGACCTAAGCGTGCATGATCGCTACAACGACCCGGGCCATCCGATTGTGAAAACGACTGAGTCGGGAGAGCATATTCTACTCCAGGATGGGGACTGGATTTATCTTTCTGGGGGCGGTGCTTCACCTGAAGGCGACAGGCCTTTTCTGGATAGGATGAACACCAAAACATTGGAGAAAGAACGGTTGTTTCAGTCAGGTGCAAAAAGCTATGAGGTCTTTTATGATTTTGTGGGGGATTCCCGCAATAAGATAGTAACGAGCCGCGAATCCAAAACTGATCCCCCCAATTTCTACTCAGTCGACTTGGAGAGCAAAAAAAGGCAAGCTCTCACTGATTTCAAGGACCCTGCTCCCCAGCTAAAGGGTGTAAAGAAGCAACTCATAAAACACACGAGGGAGGATGGAGTTAAGCTCTCCGGCACTCTCTATTTACCTCCTGAGTACAAAAAAGGGAGACGGCTTCCGGTGGTAATTTGGGCATACCCTCTCGAATACAGCGACCCTGACGTTGCGGGACAGGTAAGAGGTTCGCCTCATAGGTTCACCTTTCTTAGAGGGACCTCCCGCCTTTTCCTCCTCACTCAGGGGTATGCTGTCCTCGATCGTGCCCAGATGCCTATAGTCGGCGATCCAAAGACAATGAATGATACTTTTGTCGAGCAGGTTGTGGCCAGCGCAAAAGCAGCCATAGAGAAACTAGATGCCATGGGGATTGTTGACCCGAAGCGAGTCGGTGTGGGCGGACACAGTTATGGAGCCTTCATGACAGTCAACTTGCTGGCACACTCCGATCTTTTTGCCGCAGGAATCGCCAAGAGCGGAGCCTACAACAGAACCCTGACACCGTTTGGGTTCCAGAGCGAGCGGAGAACCCTCTGGGAAGCCCCGGAGGCATACTTCAAGGTTTCTCCCTTCATGCATGCCGACAAGATCAATGAACCTCTTCTTCTCATTCACGGCGAAATTGACAGCAACTCCGGTACATATCCCCTCCAGTCGCAGAGGCTCTTTCACGCCTTGAAGGGACACGGCGCCACCGCCCGCCTGGTCATGCTTCCTTATGAGGGTCATGGTTATAGAGCCAGAGAGTCAGTCCTTCATGTGCTGGCCGAAATGATCGAATGGTTTGACAAGTATGTGAAGAATAAGAAGTGAGCGGTGGCCCGGGCCTTTTTCACTTTTGCGAAAAAGTGAAATGGAACGCTGGTTGCATATTCCTGGGATTTTGAAAACTTAGATCATAAATCCTCATTCTTAAATGTAGAAGGACACTGTCCCCAACGCACGAGTACATGTTCGAAGCAGACTCTTCCCGAGAGTTTATGCTGAACGAAAGTGAAGTGCTCAAAGTGACCCGACTACGCTTTCGCTAGCTACGTCGGGCTGCGCCAGCCCGTCGAAGCTCAACGAAGTTGAGCGAAGACGGGTCATTCTGGAGGAGGCCGTTAGGCCGACGAAGAATCTGCTTTTGAGTTCCTTTCACCAGTGCCATACAGTTAAACAGCAAAAGCAGATCCTTCACTATCGTTCCCCGTGTGTCTCGCTTCGCGAGAAACGGGGCAAGCAGGAGCTCGCAGAACGACCGGGGTAGGCCCTTCTGTCAAGGGAGAGAGGAGGTATTGTGGGCGCGCTGCAAGCAGCGCTACTCCAGGAAGGAAGTGAACGGCAGTGTCGTGCAGAGCGAAAGCAGGTCCTTCGACTCCGCCGCTCAACTAGCTCACGGCTCCGCTCAGGACGAAATATGCCCCGTGGAAGGCGTCCTTAGCAAGAGCTCGCAGATTGCTTTGCCACCCTGGGTGGCGAGTTTATGCCGAGAGAATCGAGGTGCAACGACATATGCTGTTTTGGGTGGGGGAGAAGCGTAGGCGGTTTCCCCACTTCGCCCGACTTCGCTCTTTCTAGCTACGTCGGGCTCCGCTTGGGACTTCGCGTTGGGTTGCGCCCCGGGAGCTTTGTGATAAATTTCACAAATTGGGGTGTTATTACTAAGTCAAGATGTTAGTTTTTTACTACGTCAAAATGATAGTTTTTA
>SOJN01000023.1 GCA_004376575.1 candidate division TA06 bacterium
AAAACTAACATTTTCACTTAGTAATAAAAGCTATCATTTCGACATAGTAACCACAAATGAACGCCCCGGAGACGTTAGCCTCGAAAGGTCCTCAGAACCTTATCCGCTTCCTTCTTGGACACAATCCTTAGAATCAGCACCACCTGGTTCTGCATCCCATAGAAAATACGAAAGCTGTTTGATGGGGTGTTGACCCGAAGCCGGAACAGGGGATATTTCACCCCTTTAATCTTTTTCTTGATTTTGCCACGGGGGTATGGATTCTGCTCAAGGATCTTGGTTCTTCTTAAAATGATATCTCGCGTTTGTTCCGGTAGTTTCAACAGGTCTTTCCGTGCCCGTGAGATGAACTCAACACGGAACCTATCGGCCACGCCGTACTCCTTTTCCGAGAAGGGCAGCCCTGCTCCTTGTCTTTCCTTTTCTCAGCTCCTCTCGTGCTTTCTCGAACTCCTTCTCAAGTCCGTAATGCTTCGCCAGGATGAAATCCTCTATCTCGTCCTCGCTGATCTCCACGAGGAGATATCTAGGCTTTCCAAACTTGGTGATGATAACTGCATCATTCTTCTCAACCTCTTTGAGCAGTTGCGATGTGCCCAAACTCAATTCTCGAACTGTCGCGAACTTCATGTATGCCTCCTATGAACTGTAGGCTCAAGTGTTCATACAATAATACTACGCTGGGTCGAGTTTGTCAACCCGTCTTCGCCAGTCTACGCTCAGGTAGCTTCCCCACTTCGCCCTCCGTGGCTCCGTCGGGCACGGCCCTGGTGGTCCATCTGCGCCTTAGTGGCTCCGGTGGGCGGCTGCCTTGGCCTCCGAGACTGGTTGTTGGCATTGTGTGGTGGAGAGGCGTAGGGGGCTCCGGAGCGCAGGCATTTCAAACGCAAAAGACCCAGCTTCACGTGTGTCGACATAGTGAGCTGACGGCTGACAGCTTGTCAATTTCCCTTGACAACCCAATGCCTCCTAACTAGAATTCTAGCGTAGACGGGCCCGTAGCTCAGTCGGTTAGAGCAACTGACTCATAATCAGTCGGTCGTCCGTTCGAGTCGGACCGGGCCCACTACGAGGCGCACATCCATGTCAAGATTAGATGGAGTTTTTCCGTCAATAGATGCAGACCCGTATCTCACATGATTGCGGATCTCATCTGCAGCATTCTTGTGGAATTTGTGCACTTGCCAGCAGATTCCTAAAAGGGCCTAACAAAGGAGGCAGAAATGAGGAGCAAAATTGGAATGGTAGTTTTGGTCGTCTGGATTCTAGTCCTATCATCTGAGATTTCCGCTCAGGAGCGGTGGGTTTACAACTACCGTGGACCTGGTATCTGGTCTAACGGCGCCTACTCGGTTGTGATGGGGGCAGATGGTAATGTGTATGCGGCTGGATTCAGTTTCGGAACCGGACTCGATGATGATTTCACCGTTGTGAGCCTGACTTCCTGGGGAGGGGAGCGCTGGGTCTATCGTCATAACGGGCCTGGAAACGGCGATGACGGCGCCCGCTCGGTTGTGATGGGAGCAGACAGTAATCTCTATGCTGCGGGATATAGCAGGGGAATCGGAACTTATAGTGACTTCACTGTAGTGAGCATAACTTCCTGGGGAGGAGAGCGCTGGGTTTACAGGTACAACGGCCCTGCAAATGCCAGTGATATGGCTTACTCGATTCTGATGGGAACAGATGGAAACCTCTATGCGGCAGGAACGAGCGATGGAAGCGGGACGGACAAAGATTTTACATTAGTCAGCCTTGACACCGGAGGGGTAGAACGGTGGGTGTATCGATACGACGGCCCTGACGGTGACTATGATGTAGCTTACTCGATTGTGATGGGAACAGATGGCAACCTGTATGCTGCAGGTCTAAGCTCTGGAAGTGGAACCTCGTGGGATTTCACCGTTGTCAGCGTCACTCCGTCGGGCGGAGAGCGTTGGGTATACAGGAACAGCGGGCCCGGAGGCAACCAGGACAGGGCTTACTCGATTGTGGCCGGGGCTAATGGTGATCTTTATGCAGCAGGACATATCCAGACAAACGGTACTTTTTGGGATCTTAGCGTTATCAGCCTTGATTCTTTGGGGACTGAACGCTGGGTGTACCAGTACGACGGCCCTGGAAATGGCAGTGATGTGGCCTACTCGATTGTGGTGGGAACAGATGGAAACCTCTATGCAGCGGGAGGGAGTGCGGGAAGCGGGACCAACGCTGACTTCATTGTGGCGAGCCTTGATTCTTCTGGGACCGGGCGCTGGGTCTACCGATACAACGGGCCTGGAAACCGCGATGATGAGGCTAAGTCGATTGCTTTGGGCTCGGACGGTAACCTCTATGCCGCAGGATATAGTTATGGAAGCGGGACTGTTCGTGATTTCACGGTGGTGAGCCTGACTCCATCAGGAGACGAGCGCTGGGTACACAACTATGATGGTACCGCAAGCGAAAATGATGAGGCCAACTCGGTTGTAATGGGCACAGACGGCAATATCTATGCTGCAGGAAAGACCGACGGAATCATAGGTAATTGGGGTTTCACCGTCATCAGCCTCAATCCTGATGTGGGAGTTGTTGAGGCTGAGCTTAGACCGTCTCAATCCCCAAAGTTGAAACTATCAGTCTCTCCCGTCCCTGCTATGTCTGGGATGAAGATATACTATTCTCTTCCGAAACCCTATGAAGTCAGACTTTCTGTGTACGACGTCTCAGGAAAACTGGTCAAAGAGCTGGCCAACGCCAAGGAGGAAAGTGGTTCAAAGGTTCTGTTCTGGGAGGGTAAGAATGACACAGGCGAGAGGGTAGCCTCGGGGACATACTTCATCCAGCTCAAAGCAGGTAATTCCTACGCATCTGCAAAAATCATCGTGTTATAGAGCTCGACTACAAACACAGTTCAGTTGGTCGTCCGTTCGAGTCGGACCAGGCCCAACCTATATCTCAGATCTGAGAACTAAGATCTGAGATCGAAGAGACGAAATTACACAAGATTCCAAAACCCGAAAATCGAAGATCGAAGATCGAAAATCGAGAACGAAATAGGTTTGCGCAGTCTTCTGACGGCGTGAGGCATATTGCGTACAGGTGATTTGGGGGCTGAGAGCTGTGGTAGTGTGAACGGGGGGCGATTTAGCAATTTCGAAGGTGTTGGGAAGGGTTGGGAGGAATTTCGCAGTTTCGTGGGTGCAGGGTGGGCAGATGGGAATTTCGGCGGATGGGTGTGGAGTCGAGTGGAATTTGGAAGGCGCAGGGCGGGTAGGTGGGAATTTCGAAGGTGGGGGACGGGACGACGGGAATTTCGTGTTCTCAAGTCAGAGGTGACAGCCGTCTTGTGTCTGTGGAGAGGGATTTCTTGACTATCAGTCAGAGACGCGTTAGAATTCCACTGCAATTTGATCCCGAACAGCCATTTATTTATTGGAAGGAGTTAAGAGGATGTCCGAACTCTCTAAGCAAGTCAATGACCTTGTCAAGAGAATCTGCGAGAACAACAACTGGCGCCAGAACGAATGCATCAACCTCATCCCTTCTGAGACCACACCCAGTCTTCTGGTGAAGATGTGTGAGATCTCTGATCCCGCTGGCAGGTATGCTGAACACAGGACCATGAAAGGAAAGGAGATATATTTCTACCAGGGTGTCGACTTCATAACTGACGTGGAAGAAGAGGCCAGAAAAGAGATCTGTAATTACTTCGGCTGCAGCCGGGCCGAAATCAGAACGATCAGTGGACAGATGGCGAATGAGGTCGTGTTTAAAGGGGTGGTTAAGTTTGTGAATAGGGGCAGAGCAAAGGGGACTCCTTTGAGAAAGCTGCGAGCTGTGATGAACAATGCATTGACTGCCGGTGGACACCTCAGTTCACAGCCCATGGGCGCTCTCTTCAATTATGTGGAGGAAGATAAGGAAGCTGGCGGGGAAAAGGTCCATAACTTCCCGGTGCTAAAGCAGAATCCCTACAAAATTGATACGGACAGGCTGGGGGAGATGCTGGAAGACGTACGACCCGAGCTTGTCATCTTCGGCAAGAGCATGTTTCTATATCCGGAGCCAGTAGGTTTCGTTCATGACCTGATTAAGGATTGGGATGCGAAACCCGTGGTAATGTTCGACATGGCGCATGTCTTAGGCCTCTATGGAGTCTTTCAGGAGCCATTGAGTGAAGGGGCCGATATCATTACCGGAAGCACACACAAGACATTTTTCGGCCCACAACGCGGATTGGTGGTCAGCAATATGGACAAGAGTTCACCATATACGAAGCTCTGGATTGATATCAAGGGAAGAGCATTCCCCGGGTCAACGAGCAACCACCATCTGGGTACTCTTTTGGCTCTCTTGATGGCGGCCTATGAGATGAACCATTTCAGGAAGGACTACCAGGAGCAGGTGAGGAAGAACGCGAAGGCCTGGGCAAAGGCACTCCACGCAGACGGGATGAAGGTAGAAGGAGATGAGTCAGAGGGGTTTACTCAAACCCATCAAGTGCTCATCAGGGTCAAAGAGTATGGTCTGGGCACAGAAATCGCAAGACGACTGGAGGAAAGCAACATAGTCTGCAACTATCAAGCCCTTCCCGATGACGAGACTTTTCTTGAGCCGAGCGGAATCAGAACCGGTGTTCAGGAGATGACAAGATTTGGAATGAAGGAGAAGGCTTTTGAACCACTTGCCGCTCTGTTCGCTGACTGTGTCAGGGACAACAAAAATGTAAAAGGACAAGTCAAGAAACTAAGGGCAGACTTCCTTGAAATGAAATACTGCCTTCCAAAGGAAGAAGCAGTTCCACTGGCTGCAAAAGTCCTTGCCACCATGGTGCCCGGCTCTGAGTACGGGAAGTTCTTTGCAGATGCAATGAGCACGTTGTAAGCCGTACGCTGTAGGTTGAAGACAAAAACCTTTCTGGTGATGCACTTTGATCGCCTAGGCCTTTACACCGAGACTCACAAGGTCTAGCAGTGTTTTTGCGTTCTTCACAGCATACCCTTTCACGTCGTTATTGAAATAGATGTAGACGTCCTTTCCGTCCTTCAGCCATTTAAGTACGTTTTTTGTGTCTCTTCCAAGATGTTTCTTGGTGTAGTTGCCTTCATATAGACCAGAAGGGCCGTGTCTTCTCACGTACACGTAGTCCGCGGTAATGGGCTCGTGGATGTCTTGAGGCGCGTCTGCCAGACAGAGTGAAAAATTGTGTTTGAAGAGAATGTCGTACACCTCATCTGTGAACCATGACTCATTCCTGAACTCGAATGCCTGCCGTTTGCAAATGGTCTTTTCGGCCTGTCTGCAAAACTGATCAAACCTCTTGAGGTCAATCTTCATGCTCGGTGGAAGCTGCCAGAGAACGACAGAGCATTTCTCCTTCAAAAGCTTAAGTCTCTTGGCGAGAGTCTCCAGAGAGTCACCGAGATTGGCGAGCCTCTTGATGTGGGTTATGTATCTGCTCCCCTTTACCGCGAACCTGAATGCATCCGGAGTCTTTTCACACCAACCTGTGAAAACCTTCTCCTGAGGAAGTCTATAGAAGGTTACGTTCAATTCAACCGTTTGAAAGTGTTCAGAGTAGTATTCGAGCCATTTGCTCTTCGGAAGGCGAGGAGGGTAGAAGACACCATTTGACCAATGGTCATAGCTGTAGCCACTCGTGCCTATGAAAACCTCACTCACGTCCTCATTCTAACGACATGAATTCAAGGTGTCAACCAACTATCGCTTTGCGAGCCTACGGCGTACAGCAAGCTCAAGCTGACGTCTGACAGCTGACAGGTATCTTTGATTGTTGACACTCTACATATCATGTGTTACAAGACAGGATGAGGCATGGCGATGAGATACGGATTTCTTGGAATCATACTGGTCGCGGTCGTTGCTACGGGCTGCGGCAGGAAAGGCTATTTGTCAGGGGGCCAGGAACAGGTCTACCTGATTCTCGAAGACAGCACGAGAGCCACGGATGTATCATGGAACCCGGACGGCTCCAAGGTCGCCTACTCCACAGGGAACGAGATAAGGTACTTAACGCTCCCGTCCACGCAAGGCACAAAGGTTGCGGACACTCAGTCGGGCATTCTGACGACACCGAACTGGTCCCCCGTCGATCCGGCAAGAATAGCGTACGTCAAGATTGACTCTGTCGGTACGACCGCTACGATCATCGAATGCGATACCCTGGGACAAGGACTCGAGACCGTTTTCACCTACACCTCGGGTCAACTGGGTATAGGTTTCGTCAGTCCTGAGAGTCTGTGTCTAGATTTTGTCAGACCCAAGTATGGGACCAGGATCTATGTCAGCGCTGTAGGTAGTATTCCAGGGATATGGGCAATAGACACAATCTCGGGCACAATCTCATTTCTGCTGGAGGGCCGCTGGCCCGACGTGGAAGATTCAGAAACTTACCTTGCTTATGCGGCCAAGAATGGTGGAATAAGAATTCGTAACCTTGACTCACTCACCACGGACAGTATTTCTGCATCTGGACTCTATCCCAGTTGGTCTCCTGATGGAGAATACCTGGCTTACTCCCGCGATAATAGAGTTTATGTCTGGCCGCGAAGACAAGGTCAACTCCGGGGATTTCCTATGACCGAGAATATCTCAAATCTCTCCTGGCGAAACCCGCCTAACCAATACCACATTGCGGTCCGGTTCCCCTCCGATGGCACAGTCTGGATCCTGAGCACTCTGTCACCCGGATTTACAGGCAGAGCGTCAGCCAGACAGGTGCCTCTTGAATATACGAAGTAAGCCACACTTTTCTTTGATGTTTGGAAGAAGATATGAAAAAGAACAGAGATCTCCCGCGTCCATTCTATTTCCTGGTGGTTATCGCGATAGTCCTTCTTCTCCTCGGAATGGGGAAGAGGAGGAAGGCTCCCCCACAGCGTGAAGAACGGAAACCCACAGTAGAAAGAGTCATAGACGGTGACACGTTTGTCTTGACGACAGGCGAGAGGGTGCGGCTGATCGGAGTGGATGCTCCTGAGCTTCAAAGAGAAGACATGCCGGTGCAGTACTACGCCGAGGAGGCGCGCCGGTTCCTAAAAAGGATGGTTGAAGGAAAACAGGTCAGTCTCAAGTCTGACTGGCAGAGTAAGGATCAATATGAGAGGACCCTTGCCTATGTCTATCTCGAAGATACCATATTCGTCAATCTGGAGATCGTGAAGCAAGGATATGGATTCGTCTATACCAGATACCCCTTCGAATATATGGAGAGCTTCAGGAAATGTCAAAGGCAAGCCATGGCAGACTCCACAGGCCTGTGGGGAAGAAAGCTCTCACAAGATACGACCAGGACAATCGATCCCTCTGATGCCCATGGATATTACGGCGAAAAAGTCATTGTCGAGCGAAAGATCGTCAGAACTTACAATTCAGGCAAGGCCTGCTTCCTGAACTTCCACCAGGATTGGAAAAATCATCTGACTGCAGTCATCTTTGCCACAGATTTCGAAAACTTTCCGGACTCACCTGAAAAGCATTACCTGGGCAAACGAGTGAGAATCATAGGAAAGATAAAGAGATACAAAGGTGCGCCCGAGATTGTGCTGAACGACGCCACAGAGATTGAAATTCTCGAGTGACCATTACAACAATAGCTATCAGCGAATACATGAAACTACGAAATTCCCATCGCCCCGTCCCCCCGCCTTCGAAATTCCCGCCTACCCACCCTGCACCTTCGAAAATGGAAACGAAATAGGCCCAGCCCGCCTGTTGGCGGGATGAGGTATATTTCGTCGTGTTTAGTCTTTGTTAGAGGTCACAAGCGAAGCTCAGTGAGCTCGTTACAAAGAGTTAATCCTGAGGAGGCGGAAGCCGACGAAGGGCTTACTCGGATCGAAGATCACTGCCGAGCGATGGCGAAGGTTGAGTTTTAGAAAGTCTCGATCCCGAGCGTAGCCCCGAGTCTATCGAGGGGCGAAGTCTAGGGAAGTTAATCCTGCTTAGTCTCTCTTGCTGAGACGGAGTCGAAGCTTAGAGAGAATTAGTCCTGAGGCGGGGCCGAAGGGAGCCGCAGGCGAAGGGAGCGAAGCCGAGGGATCTGCTTTTCGCCGGGCCAACAACCCGACTTCTCATTGCACGTCGACAGGCTCCCTTCGGATAGCCTCAGGACAGGCGGGATAGACTCCCAGACCGCAGACTGGCAAAGTCCTCTCGGATTTCAATTTCGTAATTTCGTGTTTTGGGTGGGAAGGAATGGGCGGTAGAGGACTCGAACCTCCGACCTCCTGTATGTGAGACAGGCGCTCTAACCGACTGAGCTAACCGCCCAGATCGTGCAGGCAAGAACGAGCAAAGCGGATTCTACTCGACATCCAGACAGGTGTCAAGCCGAAAGCGGATTCCTCAAAGGCCCAAAATCGAACCACTAACCACAGATTACACAGATTTGTACAGATTCGAAACGCATCCTCATGGCTTGACCCGAGCCAGAACAAAATCTTGTGAAAATCCGTGCCAATCTGTGGTTACAGGGTTTGAGTCTGTGGGGCCTGTAAGCTCAAGGTGGGGGAGAGGCCTCTACATTGAAGATCGCAGATGTAAGATTGATGATTGCGGGTTGAGCAAGAGCTGGCAGAATGCTTCGCCCTGTCAATGGCAAGGCGAGTTTATGCCGCCTCTCCTGCTTGTCCCGAGAGAAGTCGAGGGGAGGGTACCCGAAGCGAGAGAATCGAGGCGCAACGAAATGTTTTGTTTTTGTACTTTGTAATGAGTACTCCGTACTTCGGGAGGAGTAGAGCGCTATCGTTGCGGTTCAATGATTATTTTTATGGAATCTTTTGCCTGCGCAACCAGCTGGAATCCGAGAGGAGCCTCCCCAAGGCCAAACCTGTGGGTAATCATGTCCACAACATTAACTCTTTTGGAGTGAATCAGTTCAATTGCTCTGGTAATGTCAATGGGGCTGCCAGCATAGGAATGGGTTATTGTCACTCCATCGCACCAGAGCTCCCAGATGGGGTAGGGGACAGTCACCCCAGGCTCAGTAGGAGCAAAGAGAAGGATCATACCGCCCCTGTCCACGCATTTGAAGGACTGCTCTATTGCTCTAGTGGCTGCCGTAGATACGATGACAAGGTCGGCACCGAGCCCATTGTTTACGTTTCTTACCCTTGCCGGGATGTCCTCTCTTGCATTGATTGCTGTGTCAGCACCAAACCTCTTCGCCGCATCCAACCTGTAGTCGACAATGTCGGTGGCAATGATTCTTCCTGCCCCGAGTGCTTTTGCCAGATTGATGTGCAGCAGACCTGAGATACCGCTGCCAGTTACGAGAACAGTCTGCCCCGGCTGAAGACCTGCAATTCTTTGCCCTCGAACAACACACGCCAGCGGTTCGATGAACGCGCCCTCTTCAAAAGACATGCTCTCTGGAAGGAGATAAGTACCCCGGTCAACGTTTATCTGGGGGACCCGGACATACTCTGAGAAACCTCCCGGGTCAAAGTTCGTGGATCTGAGTGTATCGCACACAGAAAAGTGACCATTCAAACAGTATTTGCACGTGTTACATGGCACATGGTGAGACACAAACACCCTGTCACCTTTTTTGAAGCGTTTCACTCCACTGCCCACTTCAGTAATCACTCCCGCAATCTCGTGGCCCAGTACGCGAGGAGCCTTCTTTGCCCGATACCACTCCATGACGTCGCTTCCACAGATGCCGCTGGCTTCTATCCTTACAAGAAGCTCACCGTTTCCTATTTTGGGAACCGGCACGTCCTCGATTCGAACATCCCGGTTGTTGTAGTACATTGCTACTCGCATTTTGAATCTACTTCCTGCGGGTCACGCTGAACTCTTCAGATCCATGAACATCTCGTATGCGCTCTCTACAGACGCGCTCTTATGCACAACCTCACGCACGGCCTGAATCATTGCAGTCGGATGTTCGGACTGGAAGATGTTTCTGCCCATGTCTACACCCACGGCGCCGTCCTTTATCGCATTGTACGCAAGTTGCAGTGCATCTTTTTCCGGAATCTTCTTACCCCCGGCCATGACAAGAGGAACTGGACAAGACTTCGCCATTTCTTCAAAGCCTTCGACATAATATGTCTTCACGAGGTGGGCGCCCAGTTCTGCAGCTATCCGGCAGCATAGGCCCAGATAGCGGGCATCTCTAGTCATTTCCTTCCCGACTGCCGTGACGGCAAGCACTGGGATGCCGTGTTTCTCGCCTTCATCTACGAGTTTCGTCAGGTTCAAAAGGGTCTGCTTCTCGTGCTCGGTTCCAACAAAAATAGAAAGCGCGACACCCGACACGTTAAGCCGAACCGCATCCTCCATAGCTACGGCCAAACCTTCATCAGAAAGTGTTCCCAGGATGCTTGTTCCACCTGAAACTCTGAGCACTATCGGTATGTCGGCCTTGGGTGTGACAGAGGTGCGTAGAACACCTCTTGTCAGCATTAGACTGTCAGCATAGGGGAGAAGGGGCTCAATCGTTTTTGATGGCTGTTCAAGGCCAGTAGTCGGTCCAAGAAAATATCCATGGTCCACTGCAAGCATGACAGTCCGGCCAGTGTCTGCCTTTATGATTCTCGAGATACGATTCTGCAATCCCCAGTCCATAAGCGGAACCTCCTCTTTTGGGTTGCGACTCCACTCGTTTCCAGCGGCGGATTCCATTCTAGGTTCGCAGGTAATACCTGTCAACCCCTAACTGGTGGCTGTACAGAGAGAGCGGAGCACCGCCTGCTTTCTGGGTCTCCGGCCCAACAACAACTTTGTCCTTGACTCTCGTGCCGAAGTTCTGCTAATATCGGGCTTCGCAACGGGCTGAGGCCCAACCTGAGGCTTCAAGTCCGTCGGCTATATTTATATGGTAAAGAAAAGAAGACATAGGCTTACCAGGCACGATCTCAAGACGGACAGGTTTGTGGAATCGACCATGGAGCTGGTTAGCACAGCCCGGCACCACGCTCCCACGCTCATCTTTTCTGTAATCGCCTTCATAGTACTCCTACTGGTAGTTACATATGTCGTAAACGGAAGGAAAAAAGCGAGAATCCAGGCTGACCGGTATCTTTCCTCAGCCACCGCCTCATTCATGAACGGTGACTTCGAAACCGCGCGAGACGGGCTTGAGGATATTAGCAGGAGATTCTGGGGTACCCGCGCAGCCCGTGAGGCTCTCTTCTACCTGGGGAACACATACTACGCGCTCAACGACTATGACAAGGCTGAGAGTAACTTCGAGCGGTTTCTGAGGGCAAGAGGTGGGTGGCCCCTTCTGAAAGCGTCTGCCGCCATGGGAATCGCAAACTGTCACGAACAGAAGCAACAGTTCCTGGTGGCAGCTGAGGGGTACGAGAGAGTCGCGGACAACTACGGAGATTCCCCTATTGCACCTGAAGCACTCATTTCGGCTGCTCGTTGCTACGAAATTATGGGCCAAGCAATGGCCGCCAGGCCCCTGTACGAAAGACTAAGACACAACTATCCCGAGTCCGAGCTGGCCGCTGTGGCTGACTTTCATCTCAAAATTATCTCTGGTATCGAGCAGGTCTCAAGGTAGGATCAGATTCTTTGGGCCAGTGGGAACTGTCCGAATAGATATGGAAAACTACAAGTACACTGCCATAGATATTGGCGAAGTCGATAGGGTTGAGGTGGATGAGGCCCGGCCTCTCGCCTGGCTCTCTTACCTCTCAATCCTCTTTCTCATCCCTCTGCTTGCAATGAGGGGCAACCGTTTCGCCCTGTTCCATGCGCGCCAAGGGATGATTCTCTTTGCCTACAAGGTTGGTCTGGGTAAGGTAAGTCTTATCCTTGCAGCAGCGGGGATCGGTATCATCACTCTGTTTGTAGGAGAGGCAATCCTCTTGGTCCTTTCTATCATAGGAATCGTGAAATCGGCCCAGGGTCAATTCTGGAGGTGTCCGCTCTGGGTTCATGAGCTTGCGCAAAAGGTGCCGATAGGTTGAGGTAGGAGTGATGTTGGTGAGGGTGGCGTATTTTGATTCGTTTGGGTAACGTCTGATAAGATATATTATGTTTACTTGGCAAAATAACACAACCACCGCCCTTAGCTACAACGAACCAACTATAGACAATATTGGTGATTACCAATAGACAATAAGTTGCTTGACTCTCCTCGACCACGGGGCTCCCTTGTCTGGGAGCCCCCTACGGTTTCATATGATAATATCAAATAGGGCCCGCCCTAGGCCAC
Organism: candidate division TA06 bacterium; assembly: GCA_004376575.1. Lineage (NCBI taxonomy): Bacteria > candidate division TA06 bacterium. The sequence goes on from SOJN01000023.1 coordinate 12,182, forward strand.
AATGCTCACAATTTTCCCTGGGACGACCACCACCCTCTTCGGGCGGCGACCGGAAAGGAGCTTTTTCACGTTCTCAGCGGCAAGTGCAGCCTCCTTCACCTCATCCGTTGAAGCCCCCGAAGGAACTTCTATTCTGGCTCTCACCTTCCCATTCACCTGCACAGGAATGGTCACGGTCTCCTCTTTCAGAACTGCTGCATCAACCTTTGGCCATAGGGTTTTGAAGACCGAATCCCTGGCGCCTGCCGCCTGCTCCCAGAGCTCCTCGCAGATGTGCGGAGCGAATGGACTGAGAAGCTTGATCACGCCCCTTGCAGCAATTGCATAGACTGGAGACGACCTGGGCTCAAAAGGCTGCATCTCGTTCATCAGCTCCATAATGGCAGCTATGGCTGTGTTGTGCCCATAATCGTGGATATCCTGCGTGACCCTCTCTATGCACCAGTTGTACTTGCGAAGAAGGCTTAGCTCATCTGGCCTAAGACATTCCACCGCAAGCTCTTGGGATGCCTTGAAGTCTGCCTGCCAGACAAGCCTCCATACCCTCTTAAGGAGTCTGTGAGCTCCTCGCGTACCGCGTTCAGACCAGGCGGACTCTTTGCCTGGGGGACCTATGAAGAGCATTGCTATCCTTCCTGTGTCCGCCCCCCACTTTTCCACAAATGGCCCGGCTGGAAGGGCGTTCCCCTTGGACTTAGACATGACATTTCCCTCGTCATCCGTCACCATACCGTGGTTGAACATGCGTATACAGGGCTCGTCAAAGGGAACAAGGCCCGCGTCGTGGAACACTTTTGTAATGAACCGAAAGTATATCAGGTGGCCGCAGGCATGCTCTATGCCCCCGATGTACTCATCTATGGGCAGCCACGACGCAGCCTCTTCCTGACCGAAGGGCCTCGTGTCGTTGTTGGGATCTGAGTACCTGAGGTGGTACCAGGAAGAGCATACAAACGTATCCATGGTATCTGGGTCCCGCTGAGCCTCTCCCCCACACTTCGGGCATGTAGTGTTCATGAAAGACGGCACGGAAGCGAGAGGAGATTTCCCTTTTGGGGTGAAATCTACGCCCTTCTTTGGGAGAAGAACAGGCAGGTCGGTCTCTGGTACCGGAACCACTCCACACGCCGCGCAGTGGATCATCGGAATTGGTGCTCCCCAGTATCTTTGCCTTGATATGAGCCAGTCCCTCAGCCTGTAGTTCGTTTTTCTTCTCCCTATACCCTTTTCTATGCAGTATTCTATGATGCTATCAATCGCCTCTTCAGAGTTGCGGCCATTGAAGACGTCAGAGTCCACCATGGTTCCCGGTTCTATGTAGGCCTCGTTCATGGTCTCAGGTTCCAACTTGTGATCAGGAGGACTTATCACGACCTTGATAGGGATTCCATACTTTCTGGCAAACTCGAAGTCGCGCTGGTCATGGGCAGGAACACCCATGACCATTCCAGTTCCATAGGATGCAAGAACATAATCCGCGACCCACAGTTGCACTTCTTCGCCGGAAAATGGATTGATGCAATTGGTGCCAGTGTAGACTCCATCCTTCTCTCTGACTGTAGAGGTTCTTTCTACTTCCGAGATTTTCATTGAATGGTCTACATAGTTCCTGACCTGGTCTTCTCTCCCACCGCGTTTGGCGAGTGCCATCGATAGTGGATTCTCGGGAGCGACTGCCATGAAAGTCACACCAAAGACGGTGTCAGGCCTTGTGGTAAAGACGCTGATGTTTCTTTCCATACCCTGGAGAGGAAAGTCTATTTCACATCCTTCACTTTTTCCGATCCAGTTTCTCTGTAGAGCTTTGACGGGTTCTGGCCACTCCTTCAGCCTGTCAATTCCCTCCAGAAGCCTTTCAGCGTAGTCTGTGATTCTAAGAAACCACTGCTCAAGATCGGCTTTTGTTACCTGCGTTTTGCATCTCTCACATATGCCGTCAACGACCTGTTCATTTGCAAGGACAGTGCGGCAACCCGGACACCAGTTGACATATGCTTTCTTCCTGTAGGCCAGGTTTCGCTTGTGGAGTAAGAGGAAGACCCACTGTGTCCACTTGTAGTAGTCAGGCATGCAGGTGGTAATCTCCCTGCCCCAGTCGTAGGATATCCCCATGAGTTTAATCGTATTCCTGGAGACCTCTATGTTGTCCATCGTCCATGTTTCGGGATCGATACCGCGTTTTATTGCAGCATTCTCTGCAGGCAGGCCGAATGCGTCCCACCCCATCGGATGGAGAACATCATACCCGTTCATCATTCTGTAGCGTGCGATTACATCACCAATGAGGTAGTTCCTGAACTGGCCCATGTGGAGGTCCCCGGATGGATACGGATACATCTCCAGGACGTAGTACTTCTTTCGGGCAATCTCGGGCACGCTGTAGATCTCTTTGTCGCTCCATATCTTTTGCCATTTCTTTTCTATTCTTCTAAAGTCATAATCTCTCATCCAAACTCCTCTTCCATCAATTGAATTCGATGCGTCTTTTGGTTTCTGAATTTCCTAATTTTCAGTTTCATCCCTTTCCTTCACAGCTCATTACCACCATCTATAAGAACGCCTCCGTCTTGCGGAGGCGCGAACTGGGAGAGTGAAGTGGTCATGCACCTCCGCCTTTAGATTCCTGCACCAACTCTGCTCCGCACTTCTCGCAGTACCAAGAGTCTAGCATGTTAGTAAAACCGCAGTTTGGACACTTCAACTCCTTTTCCTCTTTGGATTCGGATACCAACTTAGACCCAATCTCTTCTGACTCCGAGTCAAACAGGCTTACCTTTTGATCAGAAGCAAGCTCTTCCGTCTCCGGTTCCTTCATCTCTGCCTCTAGCTCGCCTGCTATGTCATTAAGGGGAGTCTGTGTGTGCGGTACTTCAGTTTCAGGTTTGGAGACCTGAGAAATGGCGGGCTCAGGAGCAATCGTAACTCCAGCCTCCACGTCAGGCGCAGCTCCTTCAGCCTCGACGTCAGGCGCAGCCCCTTCAGCCGTCACCCCGGCCGACTCTTCCCTGGGGCCGAGTGCTCCGTCTATCCTGGAGAGAATATCAGAAAGAAACCGGGAACTCTCCTCCAGCGTGGCTTTCTCCTTCCCCATTGTCTTGATAACGCTCATTTTCTCCTTGGAGAGTCTGTCATGGTCTTCCTGTGAATACTCCCCAAGTTCGTAGCGGAACTTGATCTCCTCTAGCTCATCCTGGAGAGCAGCGCTCTTGTCTTTCACCTTCGCTTCGCTGCGCCTTGTACGCTCAAACTCGCTCCTCAGGGCGTCTGACCTTTTCGCAAGTTTGTTGATAATCTTGTTCATTTTTGCTTCGTAGTCCGTTTTCACCTTCGTGTATATTTCCGGCTTCACAGCAGTCTTCTTCTGTTCCGCGAGCTCTATCCTGGAAGTGAGTTCATCCAGTTCCTCTCGAAGAGAAAGGACTTCCTCGATATCTAACCCCTGTTTCTTAGTATCAGCCTTGGTCATGCTGGTTGATGTCCTCCATGCACATCTCATAGATCAGGGATTCAAGCTCGAAGGTCTTCGCTGAATGTGAAGACTTCAGCCGCGCTTCTGTGAGTTGTATTAGTCTTATTCTTTTCCGCAGTACGGTTTCAGTGAACATGGCAGATTGCCTTAGATACCCGCCTAGATAATAAGGCATAAGATTGAATCTTCGACACATCTCCGCCTGACTCGCGTTCCTCTTCTTGAGACACTTCAGGCTAAGGAGAATTAACATGTGCCTCAGTATGAGGGCAAGTATGTGGGATGGCCGCTGTCCCCACGCAAGCAGATTGTTGACTAGAGCAATGCTCTGGTGGCAATCCAGTCTTCCGATAGCATCGGTGAGGTCAAAGATTGAGTTTGCTCTAGACTTTCCTGCCACTGCTGCAACATCTCCGGCCGTTATCTTTGTCTTCTCTCCTGCACATATTGTCAGTTTATCTATCTCATTTGCCAGATAGGATTGGTCGCTGCCGATCGAGTTATATAGCATTCTTGCACCTTCACTGTCAATTGACCACCCCAGCGAGGAAACACGCTCTCTTATCCAAACCACTGCATCCCTCTCATTTAGGTTGCTCAAACGTACTGGAGTAGTCCTCAACGTCAACTTCCTATAGAAACCTTTATTTGTCTTCACCTTCGGAGCAGTAACTATGAGGAGAGTGGTTGGTGCAGGGTGCTCTAGATAGTCGAGTAATATTCCCCTCATTTTTTCAGAGAGCTTATGAACACCGCTCAGCACAACAACCCTTTTGGCTGAGGCCATCGGCGGCGTCTCCACAGCATTCAGAATTCCTTCTGGCGTGATTTCGTCTCCGTGAAGAATGCTTCTGTCGAAAGAGACAAACTCTGGAGTCACAATCGCTGAAGTAATTGTCTGGACAAGCTCATCTATGAGGAACTGGTTATCCCCATAGAAAAAGTAGGCCGGATCAAACCTCCTCTTTTTAATCCTCCCTCTCAGCACTGTGTAAGTCACTGGCATCAATAATGCTACACTGACTCAGCCATTAAGTCAAGCAAAAAGCACCTCATTACAAGCAAATCACAATCACCAAGCACCAAATTACAGATAAATCACACTCCAGATGTAAGATGTAAGACATTGGCATCCCCATGGAACGGAGGCTCGTGAAATGAGACTGGTATGCAGGTTTGAAACGTTGTTCGTGTCTGGCACCTGTTTGGAGATTCGAATTTGGTGCTTGGGATTTATTTGGACATTGTGATTTGGAGATTGGGTTTCATTTGGTGCTTGGGATTTGCCTCTAGTTTGAGATTTGCAATTTGAGTCTGCTATCGATTCCGCCTACCTGTTACGTTTCTAGATATTCCCTCACCTTATCCGCGGTGCCCACTGCACTAAAGGCTTTGAAGAATAGCAAGGCTTCTGCATATGTTCTGGCTTCGAGCGCGTGTTTTGTCTCTTCAGAAAGGTCATCCATTCTGGTCTTGAATTCTTTTATTGCATACTTGCTGTACTTGCCAATGATTTCATTGTTTCTCGTTATGCCTTTTTGGGCCGCTTCATCTCTGTATTTGCCCAAAGTCCAATTGTGTATGTCTCCCAGCAATTCTGGCTCAAATACTGAAAACACCTCCCATGCCAGATTTTGCCATAGCGTGCCAACGTTTCCTTTTATGATTAAGCCCTTGGGGAATTGGGTGTTTATCAATCTAAGCGGTGTGCCTGTAATACCATGTTGTGCAATTCTTACCTTAAAAGGTTCAATCGCCTTGGCTACTTCTACAGTTCGTTCTATGTTTATTGAAACTTGCTCAATCAGGTTACCATGCTGGTCGTAGATATTTCCATGAGTCGACCCGTTGGCGATTGCCAATACCTGGGGGAAGACCTTCCTCTTCTGTAGCTGGTCAATAAATGTGGTCGCCTCCTCGACCGTTGTGAGAACTAATCCACCCTTATCCTTCTTCCCAATCTCCCCAACTTCAACTTCTAATCCGAACTCTCTTCCACCCATCTTCTCCTTGATGAAGTGTGCAAGTTCTGCTGTGACATCGATATTCTTCTGAAGTTGGCCTAATACTGTCGTGTCGCTCAAGTCAAAAAGAAAGGAAGCATCTATTGCAAAGGAGGTATACCCTGCGGAAATGTGGGCCTTCAGCAACTCCTTTATTCTCTTTACTTCATCTTCGGTTCCCTTCTTGACTGTTGTGTGGTCTGCGTGGAGAGCCCATTGACCAAAACCGACATCGTCGGCGATAGCGCGGACTGTCTTTGAGAACTCATGGGGAGTCAGGCCAGTATATCCGCCGTCCAAATCGCTCTCTGACATTGCGAGCTCGAAAATAACTGCTGCCCTCAGGTCCCTGGCAGCACTAAATATCCCTCTGGCAACACCAGGAAGGATTCTGGTGTTTACGGCCATTATGACGCCTTCTTCATTGTACAGTGCTTCGAACATTTTGTTTCCGGGGATCGGGTCAAATCTGCCCCACCCTTTCATGATATCACCGCCACTGTTTCTTGTCATCACAGTGCCCCCTCCAATTTCTTGATTAGATCCTTGTTTCCGACATATGTTGCAGTTCTTTGATCTATGTGCTCTGGTTCAATTTCTAGTATTGAATGCTTGCCATCAGTGGAAGCCCCTCCTGCCTGTCTCACTATGAATGCCATGGGGTTGCTTTCAAATAGTAATCTCAGCTTCCCATTTGGATTCGTCGTGAGTGCGGGATAGGCAAAGATCCCACCATAGTGAAGGACCTGATTGAAGTCTCCAACGAACGACCCGCCGTATCTTAGCTTGTAGCCTTGTTTTTCTAGTTCTTCAACATACTTCCTGAATGCTGGCAGCCAGTCTTTTCGCAGTCCTCCAATACCATACAATTTTCCTGGCTCAGGAAGTCTTATGTTCTCTTTTCTCAAAATGAACCCCTTCGTTGTCAGCAGAAATTCGTGGACACCGTTCTGTGCCGCATAGACCAAGGTTGTCACTGGACCATACAAAATGTACATAGCAGCTACCTGATTCTTTCCTTCTGTTGGCAGATCTTCCTTGTATATCCCCACAATTGTCCCGACTGAGTTGTTGCTCTCGATATTTGATGAACCATCTAATGGATCCAACGTGATGTTGAACATTCCTTTGTCGTTGAGTCTTACCAGATCAGGCTGTTCCTCTGATGCTACAGTTCTAACCATGCCCCATTTTCTGAATTCATCAATCAAGAACTCGTCTGCCCATTTGTCCATGACTAATTGAACCTCACCAAACACGTTTTTCGTTTTGGCCTTACCTCTTCTGAATTGAAATTGGCTATTTATCGTATTCACCAGGCGGCTTATTCTGAGTATGAGAGAGGCTACATCGCTGTTGATTCCTTTCAGATGTTCCTCTAGAGTCTTCTCCATCGTTCCCTCCCGATGTTGGCAGGTTGGATGTGTGTCTTTTAGTGCAGCTCCATGCTCGTCAGCCTCATCTCCCAGACCTGTCCTCTTACTTCAACTCTGGTCATCACCCTTCCCACGTTTTCCACGTACCAGTCAGTCGCCTTCATAACGAGGCTGTCATTTGGGATTCTTCTGTCCTCACAGTCGACCCGCAGCGCGTTCGCGAAGTTACCATAAGGCGTTTCCACGTTCTCCATTCCGCTGACATGAGCAGTTCTCAGCACGCCCCTTACCTGACGTACAGCCCACTCTCTGCCATCCCGAAGTGGGTAGTTGAGAACCGTATCTGCGCTAGGGTCAGCTAGATTGTTGTATATGAGGAGTAGGTTGGACTTCCACTGGAGATTTATCGAATCCTTGAAAGTCCTTTTTTTCTCGAGCCAGAACCTTTTCTGCGAGACTTTCCAGGCTGACTCTCCGGTAGGTCCAACCACCTTATCTTCGATCTCCCAGGCTATCGTATCTCCTTGGGACGGGACTACTCCTCCTACCCAGACCCAACGATTGCCTTCTGCCAGCGGAAAGTAATCTTCATTCGAGCCGGTTCCGATCTTACATCCAGAAAATGGAACAGCGAAAGATACGGCAATTAGCAGAATCACTTTCATGTTCACATGGCCTGTTTCTTTCTTATTTCTTCCCTTCGATAATCAGGCAGAAGAACCGGCGCCTTTCTGGATGGGTCTATTCCCGCTTCTTTCAGCTCCCGGTGGTAGTTTTTGACATGCTCGAGCGTAAGTCGGCCCGGAGTGACCGACTTCGCCTTCTCTCCAGCATTTCTTCCTGCTCTTCTTCCAAACACTACGACGTCTAGTAGCGAGTTACCCATCAGCCGGTTTCTCCCATGAATTCCACCACTCGCTTCCCCAGCCACATAGAGGTTCTCGATTTCCGTCTCGCATCTGTCGTTTATCACGAGTCCACCGTTCTGATAGTGCTGGGTGGGATAGATGAGTATCGGTTCTTTGGACATGTCCAGGTTGAATCTCTCATACTGCCTGTACATCGCAGGAAGGTTCTTCTTTATGGCCCCTTCTCCTTTGAGCGTCTCTATGAGCGGGGAGTCGAGCCATATCCCTTTCATGCCGCTCGGGGTCACCACTCCTTTTTCCCTTTTTGTGCACTCTCTTATGAGGGCCGCAGCCTCTACATCTCTTGTCTCCAGTTCATAGACGAATCTGTTCCCTTCTACATTGACCAGTTGCGCCCCGAGACTCCTCACCTTCTCAGTGACCAGCTGACCGAGGATCTGTTCAGGGAATGCTGCTCCTGTAGGGTGGTATTGTATGGTGTCCAGAAAGATAATTTTACATCCTGCTCTGTAGGCTATGACTGGCCCGTCACCTGTGGCCCCGTAGTGATTGGTGGTTGGAAACCCCTGGACGTGGAGTCTCCCACTTCCGCCAGTGGCAATGATTGTAGTCTTGGCCCTTACATTCACATATTCTTTCGTTTCCAGGTTGTAAAGAATCGCACCGGTGCATTTCTTTCCGTCGATCAAGAGTTCCACCATGGGCGAGAATTCGATTACGTCTATCGGTCGATTGTTCACTTCGTCCCTGAGGGTTTTCATTATCTCGCCGCCAGTGTAGTCCCTTGCCGAGTGCATCCTCTTTCTCGACGTGCCTCCTCCGTGAATGGTGATCATCGTTCCGTCCGGTTCCTTGTCATACATCACGCCCAATTGTTCAAGCCATGATAAAATCTCGGGCGCATCAATAACCAGAGCTCTGACCAATTCAGGGATGTTGAAAAGCCTTCCGCCGCCGATAACGTCAAGGTAGTGTTGGACCGGGGAATCATTGGGCTTGTCCGCCCCCTGTATTCCACCCTGGGCCATGTTGGTATTCGCATCCCCCAGTCTTAGCTTGCTTACCAGCAGAACTCGGGCACCAGCCTCCTGTGCTAGTATGGAAGCGGACGCACCTGCCCCTCCCCCACCTATTACCAGAACATCGGTCTCGTAGTCTATTTGGGAGAGGTCATACTTCTCCGGGTCAATAAGGCTATAAGCCTCAAACAGGTCGGCAAATTCATGCGGTGTCTTTTCTCCTTTGCTTGGTCCAACCTGGAGGGCTCTCATGGAGCCTTTCTTGAAGTCGGGGTGGAACTCCTCCAGAAGTTTCTGTCTCTCTTCCGCAGAGAGAAGTGGTATTTCCTGTTTCGTCCTCTCCGGGCGGGTGGCTTCAAGCTTCTTGATAGATTCCTTCATAGATTCAGTGTACACCTTGACCCCCTATCGAGGTTCCATATCTCTGTCTTTGTAAAGCTGCTTGAGCTTGTCCTGGTCTGCAGACATGAGTTCTCCGAGCTCGTCATCGAACTTGCTCGCTCCCACGGCAGCAACCATCTCTTGCAGGTGCTTTGCCTTCTTGGCAACGTACTTGCCGTAAAGCCTTCTGCACAGGACGGCAATATTGTACTGTACAATTTCAGCGGGACATCTTACGGCACATAACCCGCACATGATACAGTCGAAAGAAAGGTCTGCAACCCTTGCGATATCTCCCCTCAGCGCAGCCTGAACATAATCCATTACCTGAATATCCTGAGGACAAATCTTTGTACAGGTATTACATGCGACACATCTGGCTAGCTCTGGATATTCCTTGAGTACCTGTTCGCCAGTAGGCTTCATCTTCTCTATGTCGTAGACCGCCTTGTTGGCAGGGAAGAACGGTATCTGAGTAAGATACATCCCATCCTCCACCATCGCCTGACAGGCAAGACCGACCTTTATCTTGTAATCGTCTGTAGTTCTGTACACCGTTCCGCATGCACCACAGAATCCACCTCTGCAACCGCATCCTCTCACCAGCATGTAGCCAGCGTATTCCATTGCCTTCATGATGGTCAAGCTCTTGGGCACACTGTATTTCTTGCCCATTATGTAGATGTCAATATTCTCTTCGGCCATACTTCACCTCCCCTCAACGCGGCTCCAGCTCATCTTCCCGAAAGGTAGCAAGAGGAAGCTCCTCGTCAAATGCTCTTCCCGGAACATATTCGAAAACCTTCTGGACTTCATTGCCCACCGTCTTGAAAACCTTGAGGAGTTCAACACCATTGGGGCACGCCTCCTCGCAAGATCCGCATCCAACACAAGATGAGGACATATGATTCAGCCGGCCAAGGTGAAAAAGTAGTGTGTCAGAAGGCATTCTGAGAGCACCCTTCTTCTGTGCCCTGCTCAGATACTTCCCAGGCTCAGCCTCGAAGGTGGCGGAGTCAAAAAAGCACTCTTTGCAATAGCATATGGGACAGGCTCTCATACAGTTATGGCAGTTGACGCAGTTAGCCAGAAGACTGAGAAGGTTATCCAGTCCAGCCACGTTTTCTGCCACATCCTGAAACATCTTCTTTTTCGCTTCTTCCCTCTTTTCAGTTACCTCAACAACGGTCTTTTCGTGGGCCTCGAAGGATGAAACAGATTCCAGTCCAAGTTCACCAAGTATCTTCTCGCCCTTTTCGGTGTTCGCTTCCAGGACCAGCTCGCCAGACAGATCAGAGCCCATGAAGCAGATGATCACATCAGAACTGCTCACTGTAGGATGCTCACACACAAGACATGCTGACCTCATCTCTTCATCAAAGTCGCCAGATCTCACCTTGTCATAAGCCTGCTTCGACTCAACACCTTGTCGCCTCTCGTCAGTGTAGGTCTTTGCCGGAAGGGCCCCATAGCAGTCGCTGGTGAAGATGATTGTCCCGTTCAGGTTTATCTGCTTGAGCTTGGTGAGCTCTACCGAGGCTCTCCACTCACATGGTCTAAGTACGGCAGCTATTGGGACTGGTTCTGTCTCAGCGTCTTCACCCTCTGGCAGGGGCCGGGCCAATCTGGTCACATCAGAAAGGAGACTCGCGGCATTCAACGGCATTACCGGAGCGAGGATATCAATAGATTCGGTCTCAGAGGGAGCAGAAACGAGAGCGTACAACACGGAGGTTCCATTCGCTGAAACCTTTGGCGCAAGTATTGACTTAACCATGCCTTTTTCCAGCAGGGACTTTAGAAGACGGTTGATAGCTCCTGACACGTTCTCATTTTCGATTTTCAGCTTGAAGAACTTTCCCATAGCATTTTCTCCTTGCTATACTGACCATTGTGTAGCCAGGGGGTTTCGACCCGAGGTTTTTATCTCATCTACAAGTTCCTGCACCGTCTCCGCGAACTTCCTTCCTTCACTCGCGCTAATCCACCTCACCCAGAACCTCTCATCACCGAGCCCCAGTGTCTTAAGCACGGTCTTCATGATGGTTGCCCTTCTTCTGGCTTTGTAGTTCCCGGATACATAATGACAGTCACCCGGGTGGCAACCGCCCAGGAGGACAGCATCTGCTCCTTCCAAGAAAGCTTTCAATATATAGCTGGAATCAACCGAACCACTGCACATCACTCTTATTGGCCTTATGTTTGTGGGATATTGAATGCGGGACGTGCCTGCCAGGTCTGCAGCGTTAGAAGTGCACCAGTTGCAGAGAAATCCCACTATCTTGGGTTCATAGTCAGCCATATAATCCTCCGGTTTTCTATCTCATCGTTTGGCGATTCGTCAAGTCAAAACCTCGAGCATGGCAAAGATGTCCTTCTCTTCGTATCTTCTCAGTGTTGACGCACCATTCGGGCAGACCGCCGTGCATGTACCACAGCCCTGACATATGTGTTCTCTCACTTGGGCGATCATCTCATCGTAATCCATGTATCTTGCTTCGAAAGGACAGGCGGTTATGCACAGCTCACACGCAGAACACCTTCTCTTGTTCACTTCAGCGACTCCTGAACGCGCGGGCAGGTAGTCCTTTGACAAAAGAGTGCCTGCGCGGGCCGCTGCGGCATGTGCCGATGTTATCGCTTCGGATATGGACATGGGTGAATGAGCCGTGCCGCAAACATACATCCCATCTTTAGGAAGGTCCACTGGTCTGAACTTGACGTTTGCCTCCTCCAGGAAGAGGTCCTCAGTGATGCGCAGGTTCAGCGTCTTGGCTATTGCCACAGCAGGAGAAGGATCCATGCCAAAAGCCAGAACCAGGTAGTCTGGTCTGAGACAAAAAGCCTCGTTCAGTAGAGGATCTCTTACGGTTATCTTCGGTCTTGAATCCACGACCTCCACCTTCGGATAAGTTTCCAGATCATATCTAACAAATATCACACCTGCATCTCGTGCCTTCGTGTAAAGCTCTTCGTTGAACCCATACGTCATTATGTCTCTGTACAGGACAAAGACGTCGGAATCAGGATTTATCTCCTTCACCTTCAGAGCGTTCAGCAGCGCGTCCGAGCAGCATACCCTGCTACAAAACGGTCTTTCTTCTGTCCTTGAGCCTACGCACAGGATAAATACGAAGCTCTTCCCTTTTGCGACTAGAGAATCGGGCTTGAACAGGTCTTTTTCGAAGTCTGAGAGGGCAATGATCCTTTCTGAGGTCTCATGGCCTGTCCGTTCTTCCTGAGCACCCACTGCGATTATTATGGCACCTGCGGCTATCGTTTCCTCTTTCCCCTTGGCTGCCACAGTCACCTGGAAATCGCCGGCACAGCCTTCGACCTGCTTGATTTCAGAGTTGAACCTTACATGGATTTTCTTACTATCCCTGACGGCCTTCATCTTCTTATTCAGAAGAGAAGACAGATCTTCTGCTTCATAACTGACACGCTTATCCAACACCCTGCCACCAAGGCTTTCAGTTTTCTCTATGAGCTCCACCTGCAACCCGCTGTCTGCAAGGTCAATGGCCGCTGTGATGCCTGCGATTCCACCTCCTATGACTACGGCTCGCTTCACCACTTTTTGTCTCAGGGTCGGATAGGATCTAACTACTGCAGCCTTTTCCACTGCTCCTTCTATGAGAGCTTTGGCTTTCTCAGTGGCTGCAACAGATTTCTCATGCACCCACGAGAGCTGTTCCCTTATGTTCACGACAGTCAGCATTTCAGGGTCGATTCCCGCTGCATCTGCTGCCTTGCGGAAGAGCATCTCATATGGGTGTATGCTGCAAGCTGCCACCACTACTCTGTTGAGGTCTTGCTCCTTTATCGCGTCAGTCAGTTTCATCAGCCCCTCAGTAACGCAGAGAAAATTGACATCACTGACAGTCTTCACATACGGTAGGTTCTTAATCTCTTCGGCAATCCTGGGCAGATCAACCACATTCGAAACGTCCTCTCCGCAGCTACACAGAAACACACCTATGACAGGCTCGGCTACTGCTTCTTCTTGGTCAGAGACGGCTGCAGTTCCAGGAGATTCAGGAAGAAACTTAAGTGCTTCGCACGCAGCAGCGCTTGCCCTGACCACTGTGTCGGGTATGTCCGCAGGCGAAGAGAAAGATCCACAGACGAAGATGCCGTCTCTGCTCGTTGCGACCTGATCAAAGGGAAGCCCTCCGCAGAAACCGTAGGGGTTTAACTCGATGCCCAACTTCTTGGCAAGGTCTATTGTTGAGGCCGGCTCTGTCTGGCCAACAGAAAGGACCACCATGTCGAACTTGTCATCGATCAACTTACCGGATTCATCCTCATAGGAAACGATGAGTTCCTTTGAATCGGTTACACCCTCAACAGCGGGGACTCTCGAACGGACGAACTTCACGCCACGTTTCGCAGCATCCTGGTAGTATCTGTGATACCCCTTGCCAAACGCCCTCATGTCCATGAAGAATATTGTCGGTTCAGAGTCGGGAAACTTGTCTTTCACCAGATTCGCCTCTTTTATCGCATACATACAACACGCTGAGGAGCAGTATGGTCTTTTCTCATCTCTTGAGCCGACACATTGGAAAAAAGCAACCTTCTTTGGAATCTTCTCCAGCTCTTTCGGTGAAGTGCCGCTGAGCATTCTCTCAAACTCGGTGCTTGTCACGACGTTGGGATATCTGCTATGGCCAAATTCGTCTAGTTCATCAGCAGCAAAGGTCTTAAACCCGGGGTCTGCAACAATAGCCCCTACTGAGAGGACCAGAGTCTCTTCTTTTGCATCCAGATTTATCGCGTCGGTCGGACAAACTTCAACACACTTTCCGCACTTATCGCAGGCATCTACATCTATGCAATAGTTATTGGGAACGGCATTGGGATGGGAGAGGTATATGGCCTTTCTCTTTATGAGACCTTCGTTGAAATCATCCTCAGCCTCTATTGGACAAATCTCTATACACTTGTTGCACCCCACACACTTTGATTTATCAACCATCCGGGGTCTCCGTACCACTGTCACCTCAAAGGCCCCGGCTTCGCCATCCACCTTCGCGAGTTCAGAAGATGTGAGTATTTCAATATTGGGGTGAATAAGAGTTCTTCTTAAACAGAACTCACCCGCTCCCCTCGTATAGAAGGGCGGGAGTAACTTGCAGAGGGAGCAGTCGTCTGTTGGGAACCACTTGTCGAGTTGAGATGCCGTGCCCCCAACCTTGGGACTCCTGTCTAGCAGATAGACTTTGCGCCCGGACTCGGCAATGTCCAGGGCTGCTCTCATGCCGCCGACGCCCGCGCCGATGACGAGTGCTGCAGGTTCAGGCGTTCCTTTCTTCTTCGATTTTCTCTTTTTGGATTTTTTCTTCTTGCTGGTCTTCCGCTCTGCCATCTTCCCCCCTAGAAGTCCTCGGTCGCAACATGAACCATGTCCAAAACCTGTTTTCTGGTGAAGTTCCTATGCTGTATCGCACCTGACGGACAGGTTGCCGCACACCCACCGCAGCCTTCGCAGAGGACCTCATTCACCACGGCCACATTTCTCTTGGGGTCCAGCTGAATCGCGTCATAGGCGCACGCATTTACACAGTATCCACATCCTGCGCAGAGTTCTTCATCCACCTCTGAGACTGTTGGATCGTGCTCCAGCTCGTCACTTGAGAAAAGGGAAATAACCTTCGCAGCAGCCCCGGAAGCCTGAGCAACCGTCTCCGGTATGTCCCTTGGCGCCTGGGCGGTGCCTGCCAGATAGATCCCCGTGGTCAAACTCTCAACAGGTCTCAGCTTCGGGTGAGCTTCTGAAAGAAATCCATGCTCATCTGTACTGATCTTCAGCTTCTTAGCAACTTCGCCGGCACCTACAGATGGCAAGATGGCTGTGGCCAGAACCACCATGTCGGCATATATCTCTATTTTCTTTCCGGTCAGGGTATCGGCGCCCCAGACCACAACTCGCCCATCTTCTTGGAATATCTTGGAAACCTTTCCTCTGAAATAAAGGACCCCGTCCTCGTCCGTGGCTCTCTGAACGAACTCTTCATATCCTTTTCCGCCTGAGCGGATGTCTATGTAGAAGATGTATGGCTGCCCATCGTGGACTCTGTGTTTGTAGAGCATTGCATGTTTGACAGTGTACATGCAGCATATCTTTGAACAGTACGGCTGGTACCTTTCAGGCTCCCTTGAACCCGCGCACTGAACAAAAACAACCTCTTTCGGCACTTTGCCGTCCGATGGTCTCTTCACCTCTCCTCCCGTTGGTCCGGAGGCTGAAAGCAATCTCTCGAACTGGAGGCCAGTTATGACATCCGGGCAAGAGTCGTAATTGTACTCCTCGATAACCTCCTTGTTCATCACGTCGTAACCGGTGGCCACCACAATTGCGCCCACATCTTCCTCAACGATGGTGTCTTCCTCATCATAGACAATCGCCTTGGGCTGGCATACGGTTTCACATACTTTGCAGTTTCCCGTTTTGAAATACATGCAATTCTCTCTGTCTATGACTGGCGTGTTGGGGACCGCTTGGGGGAATGGAATGTAGATACATGGCCTCGTTTCAAGGCCTTCATTGAATTCAGAGAGTAGCGGGTTCACCGTTCTCTCTGAAATCTCCTCAACAGTGATCGCCCCGGTGGGACATGAATAGGCACATGCTCCGCAGGTCGTGCACACTTCCGAAAACTCCTTGTACGGTGGGGTAACCTCCATTTTTGCTCCACGGTTGGCAAAGCCAATGGCACCCACCCTCATCACCTCGTTGCATACCCTTACACACAAACCGCATAGCACGCACTTCTCTTCTTCATCCTTTGTTTTGAATCTCGGGGCCTCAATACCCACCTTCTTCGCCAAATCCTGTATCACCTCAGAGCCGGGCGCCCTGGCCAATAGTAACTCCACAGTCACCTTACGAGCGTTCATGGCTTTCTCTGAATCAGTTTTCACTTCCATGCCTTCTGCTACCATCTGGCCGCATGACGCAACCAGCTTGGATCGACCATTTTGAATCACCTCTACCAGACAAACCCGACAAGCCTGATAGGGCTCGAGAGCAGGATGATAGCAGAGGGTCGGTATCTCAATACCCAGTTCCTTCGCGGCCTTCAAGATGGTCGTTCCTTCTTCGACTTCGACCTTCTGACCGTCAATGGTTAGATTTACCATGCTTACTCTCTTCTAGAAATTTCTTGGCATCTTCTGTTCCCAGATCACACCGGAGACAGCGTCTTGCTTCCTTTATTGCGATCTCCTCAGTGAATCCAAGGGTCACTTCTTTGAAATTCTTCATTCTCTCCTCGGCAGATAGAGCAGGCATTTCAGGACGTTGGGCCTGTTCTATCTCTTCGTCAGTCAGCTTAACCGATTCAACATACATTGATGGTCTGGTCACTTCATACTCTCGGGCCAGACTTTGTCCTCTTAGAAACTTATTTATTGATTCAGCAGCCGTTTTTCCTGCGCTAATAGCCTCCACAACCGTGCCAGGCCCGGTCACCACATCTCCACCAGCAAAGACCCCCGCTCGACTTGTCGTCAGTGTTTCTTCATCGACCACGACGGTATCCCACTTCGAGGTCTTGAGTTGGTCTTTCTCTGTCATGAAGGAAATATCCGGTCGTTCGCTGATGGCGGGTATCAAAGTATCTAACTCAACCGTAAACTCTGAACCTTTAATCGGAACAGGTCTTCTTCTTCCACTCTTATCTATGTCTCCCAACTTCATCCTGATACACTCAATCCCTGTCACTTTGCCGTCTTTTGTCAGTACTTTGACAGGAGCGGCAAGGAACTGTATGTCTATCCCTTCTTCAATTCCCTCATCAACCTCTTCCTTGAAAGCAGGCATCTCTGCTCTCGTCCTTCTGTAGACAATAGTAACCTTTTCACAGTCTGGCAAACGGTTAGCAACTCTGGCTGCGTCCACCGCAGCATTTCCGCCGCCAATTATGCCCACCTTCTTTCCTATCTTGACTTCCTTGCCCAGATTAACAGCCTTCAAAAACTCTATTGAGTCAAGCACGCCCTCTGCGTCTTCGTTGGGGATATTAAGCTTCAGGCTTTTGTGAGCTCCGATGGCAATAAATATTGCCTTAAACCCTTCTTCAAGCAAACCATCGATGGATATGTCCTCGCCCAATGCAGTATTCGTTTCTATCTTGACTCCTGCATTCTTGATTGACTCTACATCAAAACTGAGAACCTCTCTTGGTAGACGGTGGTGTGGTATTGCTATGGCCAGCATCCCTCCGACTTCGGGGAGAGCTTCGAAGACCGTAGTACCATATCCGTTGAGAGTGAGATAGTAGGCGCAGGTAAGGCCGGCTGGACCAGATCCTATAACAGCGACTCTTTCCTCTTTGGAACGTTCAGGTTTGGCAACGCTTTCTATATTCGATTCCATCGCGAAATCAGTAAGAAATCGCTTTATCGTCCTGATCGCAATTGGATCCCCTCCTTCGCTTGCCTTGCATCTGTATTCACAAGGGTGATGGCAAACACGTCCACAGACACTTGGGAGGGGATTGTCCTTTCGGACTACGTCAAAAGCTTCCTTAAACTTCCCCTGGGCGGCTAGAGCTATATAGACAGCCGCTTCTGTGTCTATGGGGCAAGTGTGTTGACAGGGGGAGGACACTATTTCCGTACACACTGCTGCGGAACATCTTTTTTGTCTTATGTGTGCTTCGTATTCGTTTCTGAAATACCGAATGGTGCTCAGCACTGGATTGGGAGCAGTACTGCCAAGGCCGCAAAGGGAGCCATCAACTATGGCGTGTCCTAATTCTTCAAGTAGGTCGACGTCACCGTTCTTGCCTCGTCCCTCGCATATCTCAGTCAATATGTCCAACATTCTCTCAATACCTTCCCGACAAGGGGTGCATTGCCCGCAAGACTCGTCCAGGGTGAAGGTAAGAAAATACCTGGCTACGTCAACCATGCAGGTGGTTTCATCCATCACTACCATTCCGCCTGAACCCATTATGGATCCTATTTTCGCCAGCTCTTCATAGTCCACTTGTAGGTCTAACAGGTCCGAAGGAATGCAGCCTCCAGATGGCCCGCCTGTCTGCACAGCCTTAAACTTCTTGTTGTCCGGAATTCCACCACCAATATCGTAAATGATCTCACGAAGAGGTATGCCCATGGGAACTTCCACCAGCCCTGTATTGTTTATCTTCCCCACCAAAGAGAAAACCTTCGTTCCCTTACTGGTCTCAGTGCCGATATCTGAGAACCATTTGGCTTTCCTGAGAATTATGGGGGGAACATTTGCCCAGGTCTCCACATTATTGATGTTGGTGGGCTTGCCCCAGAGCCCCTTCTCTGCCGGATAAGGCGGACGAGGACGAGGACGACCCGCCCTACCCTCAATCGATGCCATGAGTGCCGTCTCCTCACCGCAAACAAATGCTCCGGCGCCTCTATGGATACTGACTTCGAAATCGAAATCGGTGCCAAGCATATTCTTCCCCAAGAGGCCGTAGTCCCTTGCCTGCTCAACTGCCCTGGTCAGCCTTTCCAATGCCAGAGGATACTCATTTCTTATGTATACGAAACCATGAGAAGAGCCAATAGCCTTGGCCCCAATTGTCATGCCCTCCAAGACGGAGTGTGGATCAGATTCAATAATACAGCGATCCATATATGCACCTGGATCACCCTCATCCGCGTTGCAGATTATGTATTTCTCGTCTCCAGGAGAACTTCTGGCCAGTTCCCATTTTCTCCCAGTTGGAAAACCAGCTCCTCCTCTTCCCCGCAAGCCGGAATCCTTGACCTCTTGTACTATCTCCTCCGGGCTCATCGAAGTGAGGGCTTTAGCCAGGGCCCTATATCCGTCTCGAGCAATATATTCTTCGATGTTCTCGGGATCTATCAATCCCCGGTTTCGCAAAACAATCAATCTCTGCTTTGCGAAGAAACCAATGTCACTCATCTTCGGAATCGGCATCTCCCACTCCGAAGGAGTGTACATCAACCTTTTTACAGGTCTACCCTTGAGCAGATGCTCTTCCACCAAGTGAGGGATATCCTCCTTGGTAAACAACTGGTAGAATATGCCATCAGGCTGTACTATCATAATGGGGCCTTGCGCACACACACCCATACAACCAATGGAGGCAACCAGAACCTCATCTTCCAGGTCAAATCGTCTGATCTCGTTCTCCAGAGCCCCCCTCACATCGAAACCCGCATTGGAGGCGCACCCAGAGCCCGAACAAACCATGACATGAGTCCTATATCTTTCCATTTACGACACTCGCTCGCTTCCTATGGCTATTGCATGCTCTGTAACTATCTTCCCCCCGATTACATGCTCAGAAAAAATCTTCTGAATCTTCTCCTCTGTCAAATCAACATACTTCACAGGCGCTTCGCCCTTTAGTTCAACTGTAGCCATGGGCTCCCTACTGCACAGCCCAGCACAGCCAGATGTGGTAAGAATGATGTCCTTTGCATCACTCTCTTCAAGCAGTGCCATCAAGGTGCTCATTATCTTCCTCGCCCCAGCAGCTATCCCGCAGGTCCCCATGTGAACTGTAATCTTTGCCTTGCCTGCCCCCTCACGCAGCATGGTCATCTTCCTCATTCTCTCTCTAATCTTTTCCAAATCTTCGGGTCTCAGCTTAGGCATCAATGCTCACTCGTTTTTGCTATCTTCGATTTTCTCGTACTTGTATACGAACTCAATGTCAGGATTGCCGGCCCTCAAGATCCTCATAGTCTCAGGAATATCGCCCAGAGGCTTGCGATCAGGGTGGCTGTGCTGGAACGTAGCCTTGACTCTGGTCCCTATGCCGACCTTTGACTCTATCTCAATATCTCCACCGCTCTGTCTTGCCGCTTGGGCTAGAAGGGGAAGTCCCAGTCCCACTTTTCTAACGCTCTTGGTAGTGAAGAATGGATCTAGCACTTTCTCGAGCCTCTCTTCGCTCATACCCTGGCCATTGTCTTTAATCTCAACCAAAAGCAGGTCTTTCTCCATGTCTTCGACAACCGTTATTTCAACCCTACTTGCAGAAACAGCGATTGAATTCTCCACAATGTCAAGAATATGCAAGGATATGTCCTCCACAAGTTAGTGGGTCACCGCCTTTCTCCCGTCTCTGTTCAGCAAGGCCTTGCTTAACTCATCAACGCTAAGATTTTCAGTAAAGAAAGAAGTATACGTTTCTCCTATGTCTTCCAAATAGTGCGCATCAGAGAACCTAACTATCGGAAAATCATTCACCTGAGGTAACCTTGCTTTCACCTCTTTCACGGGATTCCGCGGCGACACTTCCAGAGCGTCTATGTTCAACCCGTCAGGGATGAATCCAAGCTGGCCGATGATGCTGAAGGCTTCGCGGTCAACATGCGATGCAATTGCTATGCCGCCGGATTTGTGGACGATATCGACAATCTGTTCAATCAGAAGTGTGGTCGCCCCGATCAATAGCCTATCATTGATGCCCATTATACTGTCATTTTCATCTACGACCAGCTGTTCTCCAAAGTAGTCTTGATCATTTACTCCAGATAAATGTTTGTAGACTATATCTTGAACACGGAGTAAATCTGCATCGTTTTCGAACAGAGCTAATACATGTACCTCTTCTTGCGACGTTATTTCAATTCCACCAATGACTACAACGCCTACCCTTTCCCCTGCTTTCTTCACTGCCGGAACATTCTCCGCTGAATTATGATCACAGATAGCGATCACATCCAGGTTCTTTTTCTTGGCTTGTCCGACTATCAGAGTGGGTAGCATATTGTTGTCACCACAAGGAGAAAGGCACGTATGAATGTGTAGATCCCCCTTAAACTGATCCACCATCACCGACCCCGCGAACACCAAGATCATGCAGCCTACCAATAATCTCAAAGGCAGGCAGCTTACTCACCAGGATCGGGATGCCTTCGGTTTCAGCCTTCCTAATAGTTTCTTCCTCCGGATGCCTTCCGTTGACCAACAAAATTCCAGACACACGATTCAAGGAGGCGACGGCAACTATGTTCAGATGAATCTGAAGGGTAACCCAGATATTTCCCTCTCTACTATTGGCAATGACATCGCTCAGAAGATCGCTCGCATATCCTCCCCTTACTTCATTGTCGAGTTTGCTCGATCCGCACATGACTTCCAGATTCAGCTTATCGACTATCTCATTCAGTTTCATGTCTCAATCCTTACGGTGTATGTTGATAGTGACCTTCAGACGCGTCCCCTTACCTACGGTTGAAGTAAGGTCCATGACATCGGCACATTTCTTGATATTGCTTAGCCCCATGCCTGCCCCAAATCCCATTTCTCTGATCCATTCAGTTGCAGTTGAGTAGCCGGGTTGCATAGCTTTCTCAACATCGGGAATGCCGGGACCCGAATCTATAGCTTCGATCTGTATTCGATGTGGTTCTATGTTGACCAGAATCTCCCCACCTTCGCCATAGATGACCATGTTCATCTCTGCTTCGTAGGTAGCAACTGCCGCCCTGCGTATGATTCGAGGATGGACATTGAGGTGCTTTAAAGCCCTTTTGAGTCCGCTTGCGCTTGCACCGGCATTCTGGAAATCCCGGCCCGCTATGCGGAACTCCAACACAAGGCTAACCTTATTGGCAACTATCTCCTCAAAGATGCGACTCACTGAGTGATTCTGATCCTCCTCTTCGCGCCGAATAATGGCCAGCTTTTCCAGTAACCCTTGCACAATTGTACCTTTGGTGATGATCCCTATTACTCTTCTATCTTTGCGTGTAATCACCGGGAATCGGCCAAATCCGTGTTTCTCAAACTTCTCAACAGCACTAACAAGCGAATCATCTACGTACACGCCTTCCACATCGCTGGTCATCCTCTGCGCAACCGAAGTGTCTGGCTGCCCTTCA
Organism: candidate division TA06 bacterium; assembly: GCA_004376575.1. NCBI lineage: Bacteria > candidate division TA06 bacterium. Next base: position 34,154 of record SOJN01000023.1, read on the forward strand.
GCTAACCAATCGATGAAGTCTTGAAGGCTAATGATCCCAACTAACTCATCTCCGTCTACAACGGGCGCTCCTGAAATATGACCGGACCGGAGTATGTCTCTGAGTTCGCTCATTTTCGTCTCTACCGGAATCGAAATCACAACATGCTTCATCACATCGCTCACGGTCAGTTCATACAGTAACTCTTGAACCTTCGTGACTCTCTTCTCTTCAGCCAACTAGAAACCTTTCTCAAAGTCGGAGCAGCCGGGCAACCCAGCCTTATACAACCTCCCGCAGGACTCATACATGAGAAGGTCGGTTGAGAGCAGCACAATCTTCTTTTCCTCAGCTAACCTTTTCGTATCCTCAGGGGGTTTCTTGCCTCTTGCGAAGCAGATTGCTATTATGCCGGCCACCTCTGCCGTGCGAACGCACTGAGGATTTACCAATCCAGTTAGGAGTATCGAGTCCGATTTGATGAAGGCCAGTACGTCACTCATCAGATCAGAGCCGCATGCCATCTTCACTTCCTTCTGAAGGTCTTCCGCTCCGACAATCACCTTTGCTTCAAGAATCTGTTTTATCTTCTCTAATCTCATTCGGATGCTCCTCCTGCCTATGACACCTGCTCGCTTCCTATGGCTAAGGCGTGTTCAGTGACTATCTTCCCCCCAATTACGTGCTCAGAAAAAATCTTCCGAATCTTCTCCTCTGTCAAATCAATATACTTCACAGGCGCTTCGCCCTTTAGTTCAACTGTAGCCATGGGCTCCCTACTGCACAGCCCAGCACAGCCAGATGTGGTAAGAATGATGTCCTTTGCATCACTCTCTTCAAGCAGTGCCATCAAGGTGCTCATTATCTTCCTCGCCCCAGCAGCTATCCCGCAGGTCCCCATGTGAACTGTAATCTTTGCCTTGCCTGCCCCCTCACGCAGCATGGTCATCTTCCTCATTCTCTCTCTAATCTTCTCCAGGTCTTCAGGTTTCAGCTTCGGCATCGATAGTTACCCGCCTTTGTACTTTTTCAGTATTGTGGGAATCTTTACCTGTCTTACCTTACCGTACAAGTCGTCTCCAACTGTGACCACTGGTGCCAGGCCGCAGCAACCAAGACAGCGAACAGTCTCCAAGCTGAAATTCATGTCTTCTGTAGTCTGGCCTGCTTCAATGTTCAAGTCCTCCTCGACTCTCTCCAGCAATCTAGCTCCCCCCTGTACGTGGCAGGCAGTGCCGAGACAGACATTTATTGTGTATTTTCCCCTCGGCTCTAAGCTGAAAGCGTTGTAGAACGTAGCTATTTCGTACAGCTTGGACACAGGTATATCCAGCCTCTCGGCCACATAGAGAAGGGTTTCTTTGGGTAGGTAGTTGAACTCAGAGTTTATGTCCTCGAGAATGGGTATTTCGACCCCTTCTCCACCTTCGTATTTTCCTATTATCTCATCTAGCCTTGCCAGCAACTCTTTCTCTATGGCTGGAGCAATCGAAGGGACTTCAGGAATCTCAGGCCTGTTCCTCACAAGACAGTTGGTCCAGCAGTCTCCGCAGCCTGTGCACTTCTCCATATCTACTGATCTCGCCTTTTTCTTAATCTTCGCCTTGAAATTGCCCACATAGCCTGAGATCTCCTCGAGTTCAGAGTACGTATGCAGTTTGATCAAGGGATTCTGGGCCACCTCGACCATCTTTGGGGTCATTATGCATTGAGAGCAGTCAAGGGTGGGAAATGTCTCTGAGAGCTGAGCCATGTGCCCGCCAATTGAAGGGTCCTTTTCAACGAGCAGGGTTTCATAGCCGCTGTTGGCGATGTCTAGTGCAGCCTGCATCCCAGCGATGCCGGCCCCGACTACAAGGGCTTTCTTGGTAACAGGGACCTTCACCGGTATCAAAGGTATATTCCTGCTCGCCTTCTCCACCATGGCCTGTATCAACTTGATCGCCTTGGCAGTCGCTTTCTCTCTGTCGTCATGGACCCAGCTGCACTGCTCTCTTATGTTAGCTTCTTCTAGGAGATATGGATTCAGCCCCGCGGACTGGGCAGCGCGCCGAAAAGTCGTCAGGTGGAGGTTAGGCGAACATGCCGCCACAACTACAGCGTCAAGCTCGTCATCTTCAATCGATTTTTTGATGAGGTTCTGTCCGGGATCCGAACACATGTATTGGTAGTGCTCGGCCCTCACAACTCCCGGATACTCGGCCAACTGTCGAGCTGCATGCGCAACATCAACGTTGGTCGCGATATTTATCCCGCAGTGGCATACAAAAACACCAATTTTCTTCAATTCCGAGGTCCTTTTCCGTTACTACACAGTGTCCGGCTTCTGTTCGCTGTGTTGCGGAACACCACAGCGAATCAGGACATTTTACGATAATAGGCAATCCAGTCAAGGCTATTCTTTTTGGAAATGTAGGAATTTTGGGCATTTAGCCCATCTGCCCTGTACGCTATACGATAGCTATCAGCCCCCACGAAGTCCGAAGGTCGAAAATCGGGGCCTCTTTTTAGGCCCCCTACACTTCTCCGTCAACCAATCTCAACAGCTAAGTTCACGGGTCAGGGCGGGAGCGCATCAGTGCCACCCGGGGCGGAGATGGGCCACCCCGGCGCGAGCGCCCTGAAGGTATGTAATAGCAAAGGGCGCAGCAATCTCGGATTTCAATTTCGCAATTTCGTGTTCTTGGCTCGATTTTCGGCCGACCGGGGGGTGATGACGCCCTACTCACCACACGATAAAGAAGCGTGTCATTGCGAGGAGCGTTAGCGACGAAGCAATCTGGCACAAGCAGATCCTTCGGCTCCGTCCTTCGGACTCCGCTCCCTTCGGCGTTGCCTCAGGACTAATTCTTTCTAAAACTCGACCTTCGCCGACACTCGGTCTCGTTAAGAAAGACTAAGCACGACGAAATATGCCTCACTCCGTCCAAGGACGGATTGGCCCTATTTCGTTTTCGATTTTCGATGTACAGGGGGTGTTACAGGAGATGCTTTTCCGCAAGCAGTGATCGGGGATCCACGTAATGGAGCTCGAAATTGCAGGGCTCCTCACCAAGGCCCAGGGCAATGCAGAGCAACTGGGTGAAATAGAAAACTGGAATTGGCTTGAAGTCGCCGTACCTCTTCCCCACCTCTTTCTGTCTTCTGTCCAGGTTGAAGTGGCACAGAGGACACGTGGTGGATATTGCATCGGCTCCACGTTTGACCGCGGAGGAAAGAATCCTGTAGGCGTGTTCGACGACCAGGTCTACATCCACCACCGTGTGATAGGTGCCACAGCACTCAGTCTTGTATGGGTCGTCAACCACCTGGGCTCCCGTAGCGCTTAACAGCTCCTCCATTATCGTGGGATTCTCCTGACTGTCGAGTGCTATCTCTTTCGGCCTCAGAAGAAGGCACCCATAGTAGGGAGCTATTTTCAAAGAGGAAAGAGGCTTGGATATTTTCTCGGCCATATTACCGAACCCAACCTCATCTCTTATCGCCTCCAGAAGGTGGAGAACCGCCACGTCCCCTTCATAGTCAGGTTCCTCATACATGAAGCTGTTTATCTTGCCCTTCTTCTCTTCATCATTCCTGATTATGTTGTTGACCGACTTTTGAGTATTGTAACAGATCGAACAGAGAGTCACAAAACGGTCGTACCCACTCTCCTTTGCTCTTATGAGGTTTCTCACTGCGGCCAGGTTGTTGATTATGTTATCGTTTGCCAGAGAGTGGACTGTACCGCAGCAGTTCCATCTCTCGAGTTCGACGAGTTCCAGACCAAGGGCTTTTGCTGCTGCTATGGCCGACATTTCAAGCCCTGTGCCTGTAGTCTTGAGAGTGCATCCGGGGTAGTATGCGATTTTGATACTTGATTGTTTAGCTTCTGTCTCCTGCTGGGGAGTCTGAAGTGTTGATTCCGGGCTCATGGCTTATCCTGTGAACTTTCTAAGGCAGCTCACTATTCCGGCCTGTGGAAGGCCCTCAAAGGTCTTCTCATCAATCTCATACGGTTTCACCTTGTCCACGTTCGCCCTGAGGATTATCTGCCTGGCTGCCTCCATCACTTTTGCAACATCAATCCCCTTGGGACACCTCGACTCGCAAGTGAAACAACTGTCACACACCCAGATGGTCCTGCTGGCAAGGACTTCATCCTTCTCGCCTATCTGGAGAAGCCTTATTATCTGGTTCGGCAGTATGTCCATCGAATCGACACTGGGGCAACCCGCTGAGCACTTTCCACACTGGAAGCACTTAGAAATCTGCTCACCACTGATTTCTTCAATCCTGGCTATGACTTCATCTCTCAGCTTTTTGCGTGATATCCTTACTCTCATAGTCTTTCGGTCCTGCCCGCATCCCTGTAGACCAAGGTCACCTACATGGCATGGTCTAGAACAACGATCTGGCTCTCGTCTTCCAGGTGCGCAAACTCCATTTCCGGGGAACCCTGTCTCTTCACCCCTTCTTTCCCCTCGAGAAACTTCTCCACACCGTCGATGTCAAAACCAAGCTTCTCAGTCTTGTAGTGCATGGGTATCACGAGCTTCGGCTGAAGGGCTTTGACGACCGTGGTTGCTTGCTCGGCATCTATCGTATAGAGGCCACCCACAGGAACGAACAGAATATCGACTTTCCCGATATCTGCGATCTCTTCCTCTGAGAGCGTGTGGCCCAGATCCCCAAGATGGCAGACTGTCAGGCCATCTGCTTCGAAGAGGAAAATGGTGTTGTCCCCTCTTTCTCTGCCCCGACATTCGTCGTGATACGTGGCAACGCCCTTGAACTTGAATCCTTTTGCCTCATTGTCTCCTGCGCCCTTCAGAACCACAGGATCGCCGGGCAGGGAACTCACGTCGTTGTGATCCTCGTGGTCATGGCTGATGAGCACAATGTCTGCATGTTCATGTATTTTCTTGTAGCGCACGGCGCCGCCGTATGAACCGGATTTGTACGGATCTGTCAGAATTTTGTGTCCCGACTTTGGCGTAATCAGGAACGAGGCATGTCCGAGCCACTTTATCTTCATCGCCCCCCCCTATAGATCTGACAGTACAGAGACCCTCTTTCTCTTTCTATCCATTCGCCCGTACTGGACGTATCCATCTATTTTGGCAAACAGCGTGTCGTCGCCGCCCTTACCTACGTTTGTCCCTGGATGAATTCTTGTTCCCCTCTGTCTCACCAGGATAGAACCGGCCGTAACAAACTCGCCGCCATAGGCCTTAACACCCAGCATCTTTGCATTGCTGTCCCGGCCATTTCTGCTGGACCCCATTCCTTTTTTGTGTGCCATGTGACTATCACTCCTTTTCTTTTTTTCTTCTCAGCCGACCGATTACCCGTCTTGTCGTCTTCTTCTTCGCTTTGGTAGCCGGCTTAGCAGCCACCTTCCTGCGAGACCGTACCTTCTTTGCAACCTTCTTTTTCCTCACAGGTTTTGCTCTTGCCGTGGCAGGCTTGGTTTTCTCAGCCGCAACTGCTGCTATCTTTTTTCTTGTTACTTTCTTCTTAGGAGCCTTCTTCTTCTCCACCTTGGGTACAGTCTTTTCTTTCAGGACCTTTGGTGCAGCTTCTTCTTTTAAGATCTTTGGCGCAAGGATTTCCGTGATGAGTAATTCCGAATAGTCCTGCCTGTGACCTCTTTTCCTCCTGTAATTCTTTCTTCTCTTGAATTTATAGACTATGATCTTTTCGTGTTTGGCATGAATCAACAGCTTGGCCTTTACCTGAGCCTCCTTCACATAAGGTGAACCTACGTGAAAGTTGCCTCCGTCACTCAAGGCCAGAACTTTGTCCAGACGGACCTCAGATCCAGGCTCGGCATCCAGCTTCGGGATACGGATGCGCGAGTCCTTCTCGACCTTGAACTGCATACCTCCTGATTCCACAATAGCATACACTGTTATTCTCCGGTTGATTCTGGTTCTTCTTGTATGGGCTCAAGGGGCACCAGTCCCTCCTCAGCAGGGGCAAAGGGACCTCTTTGCATTTCTCCTTCCACTGCGCTGCGTGGAGCCCTCCTGGACGCGGATATCAAAGTAAGAGACAAAGAAGTCAGCATAAACAAGACTGCGAACACGACAGTCGCCTTGGCAAGCACGGGTGTTGCACCTCTGCCCCCGAACACCGACTGCGAACCTCCGCCTCCAAATACGCCGGAGAGGCCTCCACCTTTTCCGCGCTGCAGTAGAGTGACTATGACCAGACATGCGGACACCAGAATATGGATTGGAAGCACGATAGAAAACACTATGCAATGACCTCCAACGACTTCTCGATTATTTCAAGAAATGACTCGGCCTCAAGGCTTGCTCCTCCAACGAGAAAACCATCTATATCGGCCTCTTTCATCAGGATAGAGGCATTGTCTCGTTTCACGCTCCCACCGTATTGGATTCTCAGCAATTGTGATATCTCCTCATCATAGAGTTCCTTGAGAAGAGACCTTATGAACGAATGAACCTCCTGGGCCTGTCCAGGTGTTGCCGTCTTCCCGGTCCCGATTGCCCAAACAGGTTCATAAGCAACCACTACAGACCTTACTTCACTGGTGGAGATCCCAACCATACATTCTCTGATTTGCCCTCCCACCACAGCTTCCATCTTCCCCGCTTCTCTCTGCTTGAGAAGTTCACCGACACAGAGAATCGTCTTCAACCCGACTGAGAGAGAACTCTTTAGCTTTTTGTTTACGGTGTGGTTGGTCTCTCCGAAGTATTGTCTCCTTTCGGAGTGCCCGATTATAGCATAGTCGCAACCACTGTCAACAGCAAACTTCGGCGAAATCTCGCCTGTGAAGGCACCTTCCATCTCCCAGTAAACATTCTGTGCGGCAAGATGAATAGAGCTGCCTTTGATGGAGTCTCTGACTGCAGTGAGAGATGTGAAAGGAGGTGCCACGCCGATCTCTATTCTGTCAGTGGCTATTTTCCTGGCAATTGAACCAGCCAGCTCTCTTGCCTCGCCAATAGTCTTGTTCATCTTCCAGTTGCCAAATATGATGGGTGTTCTCATTACACATCCTTCTCCGTGCCGTGATTCATAATAGCCATAATTGCGAATATGTCAAGACCTTACACGGCTGTAACATGGCTGTCAGCTCTCAGCTTAAGCATTGAAACCACAAGATTTCTGACACAAAATACGAAACTACGAAACTGCGAAATTGAAATCCAAGAGGACTTTGCCAGTCTTCGGTCTGGGAGTTTATGCCCAGCCTGTCGACGTGCAAAGAGAAGTCGGGTTGTTGGCCCGGCGATAAGCAGATCCTTCGGCTTCGCTCCCTTCGCCTGCGGCTCCCTTCGGCCCCGCCTCAGGACTAATTCTCTCTAAGCTTCGACTCCGTCTCAGCAAGAGAGACTAAGCAGGATTAACTTCCCTAGACTTCGCCCCTCGATAGACTCGGGGCTACGCTCGGGATCGAGACTTTCTAAAACTCAACCTTCGCCATCGCTCGGCAGTGATCTTCGATCCGAGTAAGCCCTTCGTCGGCTTCCGCCTCCTCAGGATTAACTCTTTGTAACGAGCTCACTGAGCTTCGCTTGTGACCTCTAACAAAGACTAAACACGACGAAATATGCCTCATCCCGCCAACAGGCGGGGGGGGCCTATTTCGTTTCTATTTTCGAAGGTGGGTGGAAGGGTTGAGCGGAATTTCGAGGGTGCGCGCTGGGAAGATGGAAATTTCTGAGGTGGGGGGACGGGTCGATGGGAATTTCGTAGTTGCATCTATTAGCTGACAGCTGGACGCTGATAGCTGTCACATGGCGTGCTAGGTCCAGAATTCCGGCTTCTGTTCTCTCGACATCAAAGCGTCGATCGCGTCGAGCGGAGACTTCGAGTTGTATAGAACTTGATAGATCTGCTCGGTTATGGGCATCTCGACGGAGTAGTCCTCGGAGAGTCTTCTCACACACTCCGTTGTATTTACTCCTTCTGCCACCATGACCATCTCGTCAAGAGCCGTCTGAAGAGTCTTGCCCTTACCAATCTCTTCGCCCACGTGTCTGTTCCTGGAGTGCTCACTGAAACAGGTGGTTATCATGTCCCCCATTCCAGAAAGGCCCCAGACAGTGAGCGGATCTGCTCCCATAGCAACTGCCAGACGGGCTATCTCCGCTGCACCTCTCGTAAGAAGCGCACCTTTAGAATTGGTACCCAGCCCGAGACCGTCGCAAATCCCCGCCGCTATGGCCACCACGTTCTTGAGTGCTCCTCCAAGCTCAACGCCCAACATGTCTTCAGAGGTGTAGACGCGGAGTCTGCGCGTTCCGAGGATTTTCTGCACTATTTCTGCGACTGACCTCGGCCCGGCTGCAACGACGGATGTGGGAACCCCCTTTGCCACTTCATTTGCTATGCACGGCCCTGAGACTGCGACAATTTTCTCTCTGAGTTCATCCGGCAATTCCTCTCGGAGGACTTCAGACACCCTGCTCAGGGATTCCTTGTCCAGACCTTTCATCATCGTTACGACAGCTTTGGCAGAGCTCAGGTGTTTTCCGGCAGCCTGAGCGAACTTTCTAACCAGATGTGAGGGATGGACAAAGATGACCATCTCAGGCTTGACCAGGCACTTCTCAATGTCCGAATCCACGAATATCGATCTGGGGATTTTGTAGCCTCGCAGAAATTCTTTGTTCTCTCTCGTTTCTTTCATCCTCTCTGCCCTAGCGGGGATCGGTTCCCACAGTTTTACACTGTGCCCCTCTTCGGAAAGGATAAGCGCAAGAACAGTACCCCAGTTGCCTGCAGTAAGAATGGATATTTCCATGTTTAACCTCTGTCTTGCTGGAGTTTCTTTTCCCAGGAGAACTTGGGCTCCTTGCCCCTGCAGAGTCTTTTGATGTTGGCTGAATGCCTCATGATGACGACGAGAGTGGCTACCAATGCAAAAACCAGCAGACCTGGAGAGAACTCGGAGAAAGCCAAGCTTCGTGAAATATAAAGAAACACTGGCAAGGATATTGCTCCGGCAACTGAGGCGAGCGAAACCCACCGAAAGCTCAGGAAAACAATGAGCCACACCCCAAAAGCCACAGCTGAAGCGATTGGCGCCAGACCGATGAAGACCCCGAGGCTCGTTGCAACCCCCTTTCCTCCCTTGAACTTGAGGATTGGCGTGAACATGTGTCCTGCAATTGCACCAACACCAGCAGCGATCCCTGCGTTCGTGTTGAACAGCAGTTTGAAAATGAGTGCCGGCAAAAGCCCTTTCATGACATCAAAGAAAAACACAAAAATCCCGGGGCCTTTACCCACAACTCTTATTACGTTGGTGGCACCTATGTTTCCGGAACCGTGCTCCCTGATGTCAGTCCGCCGCAGCAGTTTGACCACGATAAAACCGAAGGGTATGGAGCCGGGAATGAATCCTGCTATGAAGGCGATGATGTATATCACTTTTTCCTCGCTACCGACAATCTGATGGGCGTTCCCACAAACCCAAAGTCATGTCTGATGTTCTTCTCGAGGTATCTAAGGTAACCTTTTGAAATGCCTGCTGGCAGATTTGAGAAGAGGAGAAATCTGGGAGGAGAGACGCCCTTCTGTTCGCATCCGGTTATTCTCACCCACTTCCCACCATAAGCCGGTGGCTTGGACCTCTCGACGGCCCGCTCAATAGTTTCCGCCAGCCTTTTCTTCTTCACCCTGGCACTACTCTCTACGGCCGCTTCAATTGCAGCCTCAAGCACCCTCTCCAGTCCGGATCCAAGTAAGGCCGACGTGGGAATCACTGACGCATATGGGACAAAAGAAAATCCGTTGTGATAGGCTTTCGACAGGTCCCTTTTTTTTGCACTCTTAAGAAGATCAATCTTGTTGGCGACAACGACCAGACATTTGCCGTAGTGCCTTGAACTGACTGCTATCCTCTTGTCCTGTTTGGTGGGGCCTTCACTCGCATCTGTTATCAGAACCGTCACGTCGCTCTCCTGTATGGACCTGAGAGTTCTTATGGTACAGAAGTATTCCAAGGACTCCTTGACTTTGGTCCTTTTCCTCAGACCGGCTGTGTCAACCAAGACCAGTTTCTTCCCGTCAAAATAGAGAGAGGTGTCGATGCTGTCCCTTGTGGTCCCTGGTTTTTCATCCACTATTAGTCTCTCCTCCTGCACGAGGTGATTGACAAAGGATGACTTGCCAACGTTCGGCCTCCCGACGACTGCGATCCTTATTCCAGCCACAACTGGCCCTACTTCTCTCCTGGGAATTTTGGAGACGAGGATATCGAGAAAGTCCCCAACTCCCAGGCCATGGGCAGCACTGACAGGGATGGGATCTGATAGACCAAGCTGATAGAACTCATCCACCAGTCTCGTGTCCTGCATCCTGTCAACTTTGTTCACCACCAGAAGACAGGGTTTGTCCGACTTTCTCAGGCTGGTTGCTATCTCCTTCTCTATGGGATTCGCACCTTCACGACCATCTGTTAGAAAGACGACCAGGTCTGACTCACCTATCGCCAGTTCAACCTGACGTTTGACCCTGGCCTCCATGCCCGTGACACTGCTGGGTATGAAACCTCCTGTATCTGCAACCAGGAATCTTGTTCCCGCCCAATCGGCCTCAGCGTACTTTCTGTCTCTTGTCACACCGGGGAGATCGTCCACAACCGCCTCTCGCTTCTTCACAATTCGATTGAAGAGCGTGGACTTCCCCACATTAGGCCTGCCCACAATAGCCACTACTGGAAGACTCATCTTCAGGGTTCACCCCCGGGGACAATTTTACCGGGCACTAAATAGGATCCTATCTCTTATTTTCGGCGGTTTAGGCGGACCATCTTTATGGTCCTGGCTTCTTTGCCTGAAGAAGGTTTGCAGAAATAGATCCCGCTTGAGACCATTCGGCCACTTCTATCAGTTCCATCCCAGACCAATCTCGCAACAGCGCCTCCACCACTCCCATTGGGTTCAGACAATTCAGCCACCAGGCGACCAGAGAGGTCATACACCTTCAGTATCGTCTTCTCGCCGGGGCTTATGCCAATGGCACTAATCGTGGTCTCCGTGTAGAATGGGTTTGGGCGATTCTGAAGAATACGAAAACGGTCACCGGCACTAGATGGCCTCTCCACAGAGATGCCAACTTCTGGTTCTCCCCCTGACAGTGCCAAAATCATCCCCTCTCTTGTGCCTATTAGCACGTCGTCATATCCATTTTGGTCGATAGAAGGGATGGGCCAGCCGGTCTCCACCGCACTCGCAGAAGGTTTCGTCCACAAAGTATCCCCGGTTACGCCGTCAAGACAGAAGATGGTGTTCACGCTGAAGCCAGACCCGGCTATGCAATCGCTGATCAGATCTCCTGTCACATCACCCATGGGGACATTGACGAAAGCCATGTGCCCGCTGGGAGTAAGCCAGATCGTGTTCCCGCTATCACCCTGCAGACAATACATGGCTCCCATCAGCCCACCAGGGAGCACGTCGTCGTATCCATCTCCGTCAACATCTTCTGTGACCCAGACATGTTCGACAATGCCTCCTACCGATTTTCGCCACAGCTCTGCCCCAGATACACCATCCAGAGCATAGACCGTGCCATCCATTGCCCCTGCTATAACATCACCGATGCTGTCACCGTTTATGTCTTCTATGGGACAGACAGACCACATGGCGTCACCTGTATTGTTGTACCAGATAGTGTCTCCTGTCAGACCATCCAGGCAATATACACCTTTGACAGAAGGACTTGTGTTTCCTGTTCCGCAGGCAACATCCGGGATCAAGTCTCCGTTTACGTCGTCTATCTCTCTTATGCCGAAAACCGCGGCACCTACATGTTGCTCCCATATTTTTGTTCCGTCAACACCACTCAACGCGAATGCTCTTTCCGGCCCGGTGTGACCTCCATCATCTCCTGCTCCTGCAAGTATGTCCACCACATCGTCACCATCTAGGTCGACTACGGCTGAGACCTCGTACACCCATCCCCCACCGCCGTACTCGTGTGTGTCGTATCTCCAGATTGAATCGCCGTCAGCTCCTGATATCGCTCTGACAGACCTGTCACCTCCTGCTGTCCCAATCACCACGTCGGGAACTGAATCGCCATCTATATCGGGGACAACTATCATCGCTCTGTCACTGTACACGTATGACACCTCGTAGATCCACAAGACGTCACCTGTCCCTGAACCGTTGCCGTGAATGCAATAAAGCGTGTCGTTCTCTGAGACGGCTATCACATCAGCAACAGAGTCTCCGTTAATGTCAGGTATCCACCTAATGGACCTTACATGTCTGAATATGTCCCCGGGTGCTTCATAGTGCCAGAACTCTCTTCCACCTGGATAGGGCGATGGATCCCCTGTCCCCTGAAGAACTATGGGAATGGCGGACTCGTCAGGATCATCAGAATAAACGGTGAGTGAACCAGCATACGTCGTCCCACCTTGCGGTGAAAACCAGACTGGGATGAATGCCGAGTCTGTCGAATCGACAACTATCGGGAACATTTCCTCCCACAGGAAGAAGTTTGAATCAGTAAATGAGAGACTATCCAGGGTGAGTGGGGCCGCTCCCTGGTTTACTACTGGTAGAAACCACCTCGTGCTCGCGCGAACCCTTATGTCTCCCCAGTTGTGAAGCGTATTAGCGATGTCTATCTCTGCATCAGCATAAACGCCAAAGCCTACAAGATACACAGACTGCACGGGATTTATTGGATCTGAATGATAAACATAGAGACTCCCGGAAGTTGAGCCATAAACTGTTGGATCGAAGTCGACATCCACAGTGTATGTGGAACCCGGAAGAATGGTTTCGGGATAGACGCCACTAAACCCAAATACATTGTTATCAACTGAGAGGCTATCTACAACCAGGTCGGCAGTTCCCACATTGCCTATGATCAACTGCCAGGAGTCGCCGACACCGATGATCGTGTGTCTATAGTCGTGAGAGTGGGCTGAGAGATTGATGATCGGATAGCCGGCTCCCCCGGGATCTATCTTATATATATACTGAGGTGGGCTCGGCCCACCAGGCCCCCTGGAGACTATCCAGAGATACTGGCCATCCCAGGCAAGACCCCTTGGCCTCTTGTCTGAGAATGTATCTGGTACAGGAAATGATAGAAGCGTCTCTCCTGTCATCGCATTGAACTTCCATATCAGTTCCGGGTCACCGTCATTGTTGTCCATGCAGTTCCAGAGGTAGGGCCCTGTTGGATCCCATGCCAACCCCTGCGGTTGTTCGCCTTGAGGTCGGATGGAATCGAGAATCGTTCCATCCAGTGTGTCAACCTTGTATATTTGGGCTGGATGGCTGAAGTAGATCGATACCCACAGGTATGAACCGTCCCATGTCAATCCACCAGGATAAGGAGAAGTTCCTCTCTTGGGACATAGTATGGAATCGACAACGACGCCCGCTGTGGTTATCCTGTGTATGTACTTCGACTCAACCGAGCTTGTGGCGACCCAGAGACAGGTTCCATCCCACGCAAGGGCGTGGTTATCGTCCGTGGGCCCAGGGATAGATTCAATCACTGCCCCGCTCGCCGTGTCCACCCTGTATATCTTTCCATCGAGAAGCTCTCCGCACCAGAGATCAGTTCCATCAAACGTCAGACCGTATGCATAATAACCGCCAGGAGCAGGGAAACTCTTGACAACCTCTTCGCCAAAAGAACTGGTGGCAGCTATTGCCGCCACCAAAACAAGTATACAAAATCTCATTTGTCTACCTCACAATTATGATCTTAGCATCAACACGCCCACCTCGCGAATGGCCGCTGACGATGTAGACACCTGTTGGAAGCAGTCTGCCATCATCGTCCGTCCCGTCCCAAACAAAACTCCGCAAGGCAATTCCATCTGAGTGGAGATCAAAACCCCTAACCTTCCTTCCTGTACAGTCGTAGACTTTCAACTCTTCCAGAGAGCTCACCTGTTCTGAATTTGAGCTGAACACGATTGTTGTCCTCGTCGAAAACGGATTGGGCATGGCGGACAAGGACCAGGACTTCACTCTTTTTGCTGGTTTTTCATTCTCATAGATCCCTATGAGACCAGCCAACTGACACCTGAAGTTGTTGTAGTCGACCCAGTTCGGAGACTCAACTCTGGGAAGAGAGCCGTCGTCATTCACATTGGTGATGTGATAGGTGTGCTGGTTCCACACCCTTCTTGCTTCCACCCAGGGTATACCACCCTCGTCCAACCCATATGCAAAAAGCCCGTTGTAGGACTTGTCACCATAAGGGCTGCTTACAGTGAGGAGTTCAGCATGACCGTCTTTGTCAATGTCTGCAATCACCGGAAATTCCATAGCAGTATGCGTTGAGTGTTCTTTCGACCACAGAAGAATCCCACTTAAGGCATCGAATATCCTTATTGAATCCTGATCACAGTGGATCACTTCAGGAAATCCATCGCCGTACAGGTCGAAAACTGTAGAACCTGATACGCCTGAGGACGACTCGTTAATGGGATAGGACCAGAGGATGGATCCGTCGCCCTCGAAAACAACATACTGCTCGCGGCTGGCGACTCCTATT